>SLKW01000273.1 GCA_007134405.1 Paracoccaceae bacterium | reverse complement strand
CGAAAGCGCGCCCGGCCCCGGTCCCGGTCCGGCCGGGCAGTTCCCGCACTCATGGCATGTCGCGCGCGTCGAGGGCGACCTCATCTCGGTCAACTGGATCCAGCAGCATGTCTTCGCCACCGATTTCGACCGCGCCGAAATCACCCTCTCGGCCGCCGCCACCTATATCTCGACCGGCGAGAATGTCGTGACCAACGCCGCCTGGCTGACCGAATTCGGCGCGCAGTACGATCTGATGCTGATCGGCGGCGACATGATCACGCTCAACCAGATCCACCAGATCAACGTGCTTTTCGATGTCGATGTGATCGGCGGCCTGCCCGAGGCGGGCGTCACGGTCAGCACCGGCGGCAACCTCCAGTACAACCTCGCCGAGATCAAGCAGACCGGGCGCGACGAGATGGTCGCGGTGCAGGCCAGCTTCCAGAAGGCCCTCGACGCGATGGCCGAGGGCAAGCGCGAGATCGCCCAGGAGGTGCTCAACGACGCCCGGTTCGAGGGCAAGACGGCGCTCAAGGTGCTGCAGGTCGAGGGCGACCTGATCAAGGCCAACATCATCGAGCAGAAGAACTATCTGGGCGATTCCGACCAGGTGCAGCTGATGCTCGACGATTTCCTGGCGGCGGGCGAGGAGATCACGCTGATCACCGGCTCCAACGCCCAGCTCAACGCCGCGCGGCTGCACGACGTCGGGCTCGATTCCGAGGTGATGGTGGCGGGCACCGCCTATAGCGACGCGCTGATCTACCAGGCCCAGCTCCTCGACCCCGAGGCCCCGCCGACCGGGGTCGCCCTCGCGCCGCTGGCCAGCGAGGCCGTCGCCTTCCTGTCCGAGGACATGATCGGCATCGAGCGCGACCTCGATCCCGCCGGCACTGTCACCGCCAAGGCCGCGACGACCGCGCCGGCCGACCATCCCGCAAACAGCGACGCGCTCTACGCGATCATGACCTGAACGAGAACCGGGGGACGAGGCGATGAAGGACCACAACCACGATCCGGTTCTGCGGCTGACCCCCGAGATGCGGATCGACCGGTCGAAATGGCCCGACCCGCCCGCCTGCCCGCCCGCAAATCCGCCCGTCGCCAGCCCATCCGTCGCGCGGCAGCGTCCGGCCCGCCCGCACGCCACCCTCGGCGCCACGCTCGAGGCGCGGGCGAACCAGCCGATCTACCGTCGCCCGCCGCCCTCGGGCGGCGACGGTGGTGGTGGCGGTGGTGGGGGGGCGACTTTCCACAAGCGCATCGGCCCCGAGGATTTCAACGCCCGCCTGCAGGAGGGCCGCCAGGCGGTCTGGCGCAACCTCTTCTTCGTGCTGGTCCTGACCTGCGCGACCAACATGCTGATCCTCGCCATTCCGATCTACCTCTTCCAGATCTCCGACCGGGTGCTGACCAGCCGCTCGACCGACACGCTGGTCATGCTGACCGTGGTGATCGCCGGCGCGGTGATCTTCTACGCGGTCTTCGACGCGATCCGCCGCTTCATCCTGATGCGCACCGCGGTCGAGGTCGCCGCCCAGCTCGGCGCGCCGGTCCTCAGCGCGGCGGCCCATGCCTCGCTGCACGGCACCGGGCGGGAATACCAGACGCTGGGCGATCTGCAGCAGGTGCGGCAGTTCCTCGTCTCGGGCACGCTGCTGGCCTTTCTCGACGTGCCCTTCGCGCCGCTCTTCATGCTGGTGATTTTCCTCATCCACCCGCATCTGGGCATGATCGTGGTCTGCACCTCGATCGCGCTTCTGGTCATCGCCATGATCAACCAGAAGGTCACCGAGCGCCCCTTCGCCGCGGCGAACCTCGCCCAGGCCAAGGCCAACCAGCATCTCGACTCGATGGCGCGCAACAGCCAGATCATCAACGCGCTCGCCATGATCCCCGAGGCCGTGACGATGTGGGGCCGCGACACCGCCGCCTCGCTCATCGCGCAGGTCCGCGCGCAGGACCGCAACATCGTCAGCGCCTCGATCTCGCGCGGGATCAGGCTTCTGACGCAGGTCGCGATGCTGGGCTGGGGGGCGTATCTGGCCATCGACGGGCAGATCACCGGCGGCATGGTCATCGCCGCCTCGATCATCGCCGGCCGCGCGCTGGCCCCCATCGAGGGCTCGATCGAGGGCTGGAACGCCTTTCTTCTGTCGCGCGCCGCCTATGGCCGGATCGCGGGGCTTCTGCGCAGCTCGAAGCTGCAGTTCGAACGCCTGCGCCTGCCCCGCCCCGAAGGCCGGCTCGATGTCGAACGCCTGCTCTACGTGCCCGGCGGCACCAAGCAGGTGGTCCTCAACGGCATCAGCTTTTCGCTCAATCCCGGCGAGACGCTCGCCGTGATCGGCAATTCGGGGGCGGGCAAGACGACGCTGGGCAAGATGCTGGTGGGCTCGATCCTGCCCACCTCGGGCAATGTCCGGCTGGACCTGATGGACCTGCGCAACTGGGATCCGCGCCAGCTGGGCGAGAACCTGGGCTACCTGCCGCAGGACGTGCAGCTCTTCCCCGGCTCGATCAAGGACAACATCGCCCGCATGCGCCAGGACGCCACCGACGAACAGGTCCACCAGGCCGCCGCCCTCGCCGATGTCCACGAGATGATCGCGCAGCTCCCGCAGGGCTACGAGACGGTCGTGGCCGCCGACGGAAGCCCGCTTTCGGGCGGGCAGAAGCAGCGCATCGCGCTGGCGCGCGCCTTCTTCGGCTCCCCGCGCCTCGTGGTGCTGGACGAGCCCAATTCGAATCTCGACACGGCGGGCGACAAGGCGCTGGCGCGGGCCATCGAACACGCCCGCAAGAACCGCATCACCGTCGTCGTCATCACCCAGAAACCCGCGCTGTTGAGCGCGGTGGACAAGATCATGGTGCTCGCCAACGGCGCGGTCGCGCTCTTCGGCACGCGCGACCGGGTGCTGGAACAGATCGGCGGGCAACGCCCGGCCGGTGGCACGGGCGGCGTTCCCGCCGCGCCGGTCTCGCCGCCTCCGAACGGCCCGGCGAACGGCCCGGCGACCGGCCCGGCGAACGGCAAGCCCCAACCCCCCTCTTCCCAGGCACCCCCCATGCCCGACCCACCCGGACCCGGAGGCACCGGACATGACTGAGACCCCGGCACGCATCCATCGACGCGCCGCGCCGCCCCCTCCTGCCGTCCCCTCTGACGGCGCGCGTCAACTGACCTTATCGGGGCCCGGACTCTGGCCCTATCGCTTCGCGGGCGGTTCCCACCCGGCCGAACCGGCCTGTCCCGGCGACGGTCCCGGACGGCTCCGCATGGCCCGCAAACGCCCCCGCACGGGCGATCCGGGCGCAAATCGTCCTACGTTTGTCCTACGCGAGTCCTACGCGAGTCCTACGCCTGTCCTACGCCCTGCGACGCCCGTTTTCCCAACAAAACAAGCCAAAACCCCCGCTCCGCGCGCAACCGCGTCCCCCACCTCCGCACGCTCCCGCAAGGTTTCGTCAACCTCTCGTCTTCGACCGCCCGCCAGCGTCCATACGGCAGGCAGGCTCCCGGTTCGGGGGGGCAAGCCATGACCGCCCTTCCGAACCCCGGGCCGGCTCCGGCGGAATGGTATCAGAACGTGCCGCGCTCGATCCGCCGGCATGTGCTGATCGGCGGACTGCTCCTTCTGTCGACCTTCGGCGGCTTCTCGCTCTGGGCCTTCCAGGCGCCGCTCGCCGCCGCCGTCATCGCCCAGGGCAGTTTCGTCGCGACCGGGGAAAACAAGATCGTTCAACACCTTGAGGGCGGCATCATCGCCGAGATCCTGGTCCGAGAGGGCGATTTCGTCCGCCAGGGCGATGTGCTTCTGCGCCTCGACAACACCGCTGCCGAGACGACCAACCGCGAGCTGCGGCTGCGCCAGATCCGGCTTGAGGCGACCGAGGCCCGGCTTCTGGCCGAACATCTGCGCCAGGATCACCCGGTCTTCTCCGACGAACTCGAGGCGCTGCGGATCGACCCCGAGGTCGCCTCGATCCTCGAAAGCCAGGAGGTTTCCTTCATCGTCACCCGCTCGGGCCTGATGAACGACCTGGCCATCATCGACCGCAACATCGACGCGCTGGCCTTCCGCGAAACCGGCTACCTGAGCCAGCGAGAGACCCTAGACGACCAGATCGAGCTCTTGCAGGAGGAACTCGACGGGCTCGAGAAACTGCTGGAGCGCGGCTTCGTGCGCCGCACCGATGTTCTGGCCCTGCGGCGCGCCACGCTCGAAGGCGCGGGGCAGATCGCCCGGCTCGACGCCGAACTGGGCGAGATCGCCGAGACCCGCTCGCGCCTGACCAACCAGCGCAACCGGACGCTCGACGAATACAGCCGCAACGCGCTCGCGCATCTGCAGACCATCCAGAGCGAGCTGGAAAGCGTGCGCGAACAGCTGCGGCGGTCGCAAAGCGTGCTGACCCGGACCGAGGTCACCGCGCCCGCCAGCGGCACCATCGTGCGCCTTTACTACAACACCACCGGCGGCGTGATCGAGACCGGCCGCGCCATTGCCGAGATCATCCCGGCCGACGCCCCGCTGATCATCGAGGCGATGGTGGCGCGCGCCGATATCGACTCGGTGCAGCACGGCCAGCATGCGGTGGTCCGGCTGACAGCGCTCAACCAGCGCACGACGCCGGTGCTCAACGGCCAGGTCGACTATGTTTCGGCCGATGCCATCGCCAGCACATCGGACCGGATGGCGCGCGAGGTCTATGTCGTGCGCATCGCGATCGAACCCGACGAACTTGCGCGCATCCGCGGCTTCACCCCGACCCCCGGCATGCCGGCCGAGGTCATGGTCCAGACCGCCGAACGCACCTTCGCGCAGTATATTGCCAAGCCCATCACCGATTCCATGTCGCGCGCCTTTCGCGAGCAATAGCCGGGGCACCGTGGCAGGCAGAAAGAAGGCGCTCATTCAGCGGCCGCGTCCTCCCGCATCACCGGCGCGACATGGTCGCGGGCGACCGACATGGATTTGAGGATGGCGTGCACCGTGTCGCCGGGCTGCAGCGCCATCTGTTCGGCGGCGCGGCGGGTGATGCGGGCGAGGATCTCCTGATCGCCCATCGCGACATGCACCGTGACCGCCGGCCCCTTGCCCGGCACGAGCCGTGTGATCCGCCCCTCCAGGATGTTCTGCGCCGACAGCCCCTCGGGGCGCAGGCGCGACAGGATCACCTCGTGCGCCAGGATCCGCACGCGCAGGCGCGT
>SLKW01000167.1 GCA_007134405.1 Paracoccaceae bacterium | reverse complement strand
TACTTACAGATCAATGGCCGCTGGCGAAACCACGTGCTCTATGCCAATCTGCGTCCAGACCGTCGCGGTCGAACCGCCACTGGATGAGGGCCGCGATGCTCAACCCTGCCGATCACGCGTTTCTGGATGCGCTGGCTAAACAGTTGCCACCAGACACGCTGCGCTCCCCCGAAGCGCGGCACCTGGAGGAGCCGCGCGGACGTTGGGCAGGTCGCGCCGGCGCGGTCGCCTGCCCCTCCTCGGTCGAGGAGGTGTCGATCATCTTGCGCAGCGCGCATTCCGCCCGCGTCGGCGTCGTGCCCTATGGTGGGGGAACGGGACTTGTCGGGGGGCAGGTGGCATCCGACGGACCCGCGCCGCTGGTCCTGTCGCTGGAACGGATGACGCGTATTCGCGATCTGGACGCTTTGGGAAACGTGCTGATTGCCGAGGGCGGCTGTATTTTGGCCGATATCCAGCAAGCGGCAGAACGAGCTGGGCGGCTCTTTCCACTCTCGCTCGCATCAGAAGGCTCGGCGCGGATCGGCGGTTTGTTGGCCACGAATGCCGGTGGCACGGGGGTCCTTCGCTGGGGAAACGCGCGCGATCTCTGCTTGGGGCTCGAGGTGGTTCTGGCGAACGGAGAGATTTTGCATGGCCTCAAGCGGCTGAGGAAGAACAACATGGGCTATGATCTGAGGCATCTAATGATCGGCTCTGAGGGAACTTTGGGCGTAATCACCGCCGCGAGCCTGCGCCTTTTCCCGCGCCCCGCGCGTCAGGGTGCGGCGCTGATCGTCGTCCGCGACCCTCAAGCCGCGCTCGACCTTCTGGCACGGGCGCAGGCACGGCTTGGTGAAGGGATTTCGGCGTTCGAACTGATTTCCGGAATGGGGCTGCGTTTTCTGGCCGAGACGATTCCGCAGGTCCGACAGCCTTTTGCCGAGCCGCCCGATTGGATGGTGCTGATCGATCTTGGCGTTGCGCACGACCTCGACCCCGAGGCAGCACTTCTGGCACTTTTCGAAGAAGGGCTGGAAGCCGGTCTCGCGCGCGACGGCGTGATCGCGTCGTCCGAAGCGCAGCGTACAGAGTTCTGGCGGTTGCGGGAATTGCTGCCCGAAGCAAATCGCAAGATCGGAGCCGTTTCGAGCCACGACATCTCGGTTCCGATGAGGTCTGTGCCGGAATTCATCGCCCGCGCAGAACCTGCGCTAGCGGAACTCGGCACCTTCCGGGTCAATTGCTTCGGCCATCTGGGCGATGGCAACTTGCATTGGAACGTGTTCCCCGTCCCAGGCCGAAGCCGCGCCGATCATGAGGAGGAGCGAGACGCGATCAAGACCCGAATACACGATCTGGTTCATGAACTCGGCGGCTCGATCAGTGCCGAACACGGGATCGGGCGGCTCAAGGTCGGCGATCTGGAACGCTACGCCGACCCTGTCGCCCTGGCGGCGATGCGCGCGATCAAGGCAGCACTTGACCCCGCAGGCATTCTCAACCCCGGCGCGGTTTTGCGCGTGCCGGATTGACTGGCCTTGCCAAGGGCCGACTTCCCCCGATCTATGCGCTATACGCGTCAAAACTCACGCGCAAACCGGGAGGAACCGATGACCATCTCACGCCGCAACCTGATGGCAACAGCGGCCGGCGCAGGCGCAGTCCTGGCATTCCGGCCGCTCACCGTGAATGCCGACACCGAAATGGGTGAAGGATTCATGCGCACCCGGATTGCTGAGTTCGAGGTGCTGGCGCTCCACGATGGCGCGGTGCGACGACCACTGGACGATGCTTTCGTGCGCAATGCTCACTTGGAAGACGTAGAGGCGGCGCTGGCTGCGGCCGGTCTGCCCACGGATCACATCGTCAACAGCTTCACGCCATTCCTGGTCGTCGCCGATGGGCGGCGCATTCTGCTCGATGCCGGGTTTGCCGATAACGGGCCAGACGGAACAGGTCAATTGCTTGAGAGCATGTCGGCGGCGGGGTTTGAGCCCGGCATGATTGACGCCGTCGTGATGAGCCATCTCCATCCCGACCACATCAGTGGATTACGCCGCAATGACGGATCGCTGGTCTATCCGGACGCTGAACTCTGGATCCCCGAGCCTGAACTGGATCATTGGATGAGCGACGAGCGCATGAGTGCTGCCCCTGAAGGAGCGCAGGGCGCCTTTCGGGCAGTGCGCCGGGTTCTGGACGATTATCCGACCGATCGCATAAACGCCTTCGTCCCGGGCACACAGGCTGCGGGGATGATCAATACCGTGCCGGGCTTTGGCCATACGCCAGGTCATACGATCATGTCGGTGGGTGACGGTGCTGACAGCTTCACTTTTATCGGTGACGCCGCGCATATCCCCGCCCTGTTCGTTGCCAACCCGGACTGGCACCTCATGTTCGACATGGACCCAGCGGAGGCGGAAGCAACACGCAAAGATATCCTCGCCCGGATGGTCGAGCAGGGCGGGCTGGTCGGCGGCTACCATTTCCCGTTCCCCGCCATGGGCCGGATCGAGCCGGCGGATCCGGGCTTCGCTTTCGCGCCGCTCGACTGACTGCACTCATCTGTCATCGGGGCGGGAGAGCGTGAAGGTGTCTCGGACGACCGTATAGTCGCGATAGCCCAAGCGCGCGACCGGGTTGTACCGCGTGATGTCGAAGATGCCTTCGGAAAGGCAATCGTCGCGCAGATGGATGCCGGTAACTTCTGCGATTACCAGGAAATTCGCAGCACCGGCCAGCTGCACGATCTGGCTCGCCCTGCATTCCAGTGCCGCCGGCGCGCCGGCAACGCGGGAGCACGGGATGGTTTCACATTCGACGCGCGCGAGGCCGGCAAGCTCGAATTCGTCGGTTTCCCTCGGCCAGCCGCCCGAAGAGGCATTCATCGCGTCGATCATCGCCTCGGCGACGACATTCACGCAGAAAACTCCGGTCTCGCGGATATTCGCGAGGCTGTCCTTGGTACCCGCTCGGTCACTTTTGGCCCCGGTCGACGCAAACATGACCTGCGGCGGAACATATGCGATGGCGTTGAAGAACGAATAGGGAGCCAGGTTCTCGGACCCGTCGCCACCTCTAGTGGAAATCCAGCCGATCGGCCGCGGCGTGACAATCGCGTTGAAAGGGTTGTGTGGCAAGCCGTGGCCTTCGGACGGGCGATAGAACATGCGGTCTCCTTCGATTTGAAGTCGAGATAAGGCCGTGCTACCCGCGCTTCCAGCAGTTTTCGGGGGAATGCGTGGAACTTGGGCAGGAGCGGGCCGAAGACTGGTGGGAGGTCGAGGCGCTCTATGATCTTTGTTTTGCCCCCGGGCGCGAGGCACTGTCTTCGTACCGGCTTCGCGATGGGGTCGCCCCCGTGGCGGAGCTGTGCCTCTGGTTGCGCGACGAAACCGGCGCTCTGGTTGCGGCAATCCGGCAATGGCCGGTCCGTGTGGGGCACTCCCCGGCGCTGCTTCTCGGTCCGGTGGCGGTCCATCCGACCCGTCAAGGCGAAGGACTGGCTGGGATACTGATCCGCGAAAGCCTTGTCCGGGCAGCAGGTGCAGGTTGGAAGCGGGTCGTTCTCGTGGGCGATGCGCCGTATTACTCCCGCTTCGGTTTTTCCAGGCTTGACGGTGTCGAGATGCCACCGCCTACGAACCCGGACCGGGTTCTGGGCCATGAATTGCACGCCGGTACCTGGGCGGGTGTCGTCGGTCCGGTCACCCAATGGTCCGAAGGCGGCGAAATCATGCAACACCCGTCCGTTTAAGTTGCACCACTTTTTCGCAAGACCTTGATCGGCACAATGCACTGTGCCAACTTGCTCGCTTGAGGCAGTCCACTCAAGGAATGTCGAATAACGTCTAGAGTTGGCGCACGAATCAAGGAGTGCAAGAAATGAAGAAAACCGTCACAGCTTTCGCCGCAGCGTCCATGCTGTTCGCCTCTTCCGCCTATGCCGGTGGCATGGTCAAGACCGCCGACATCGTCGAGCCCGAAGTCGTTGTGCCCGAAGTGCCGATGGTCGGCGACGGCATGGGCACCCTGGGTATCGCTGCTGCGGGCATCGGTGCTCTGGTTCTGGCCGCGGCACTGCTCGGCGATTCGAGCACCACGACCACGACCGTTCAGGACTGAAGCGGACATCGCCATCACGACTGAAGCAAAGATGCCGGGCGGAAAGATACTCCTCAACCGCTATGGCATCGGACTTTTTGAAGGATCGGCAGGTAAGCGGGCGTAAGCCCGCTTATTTGTATCTGAGCCTCGCAGTAGTCTGGAAGCATGTGTCGGTGGTCATGGCGCAGATTGGCAACAATCGCTCGTCAGTGGGCGGGCGCCACAAAATGGGTACAGTTCCGCGCGCCAAGATCGTATACGGGAAAAAACTAGCTGAGCCGGGTTCGAAAACCGGTCAATAGGTTCGCGATGATCTGTTCAACTTCGGGGGCACCGTGTCTTTTCCTTATCGGCTGACCAAAGCAGTTGCTCTGTTCTTGCCAATATCGCTGGGCGCGACTGTAGCGCTGGCGCAGGGATTTGGCGGGGGGCTCAACACGTTTGGCATGCCGGGCACAATCGACATGCCGACCGCGACACGTGCATCGGATGGCACCCTTGCGTTTTCTGGCTTTGCAAAGCCCGATACCGTGCGGGCGACACTTACGTTTCAGGCGTTACCAAGGGTGACGGTTGCCCTGCGCTACGCCTCGGTCGAGGACCTGGAGTATCGACGCGTCTTCAATTCCGCGCTGCGTGATCGCAGCTTCGATATTCATTGGAAGGTCAGCGATGAAGGGCGGTACATGCCGGCTGTCGCGGTCGGTCTTCGGGACTTTATCGGGACTGGCATCTATTCGGGCGAGTATCTGGTTGCCACCAGAACGCTGACGCCGCGACTTCGTGGCAGCGTCGGGTTGGGATGGGGCCGTCTTGCGACTCAAGGAAGTTTTTCGAACCCTCTTGGCGTGCTGAGCGATCGCTTCAAGACACGTCCAGATGGCTACACGGGACTTGGCGGCCGGATTGAAGTGCGCCGCTTTTTCCGTGGCGACGCAGCACCTTTCGCAAGCTTGGAGTTCCAAGCGAACGATCGTCTGACGCTGCTTGGCGAGTATTCCTCGGATGCCTATCCGGACGAACGGCTGGGACAGCAGCGCAAGATCCCGTTCAACTTCGGTTTCCGGTACGCATTTAGCGACACGACCACCATCTCTGGCTACGCGATGC
>SLKW01000111.1 GCA_007134405.1 Paracoccaceae bacterium | reverse complement strand
TTGAATTTGTGGGCAACCTGGTGTCCGCCCTGCCGGCGTGAATTGCCGATGATGGGCGAGATCGCGCGCGCCACGCCCGAGGTTACCTTCGCCTTTGCCAGCCAGCGCGAGGCGCCGCAGCGGGTGGCGGAATACCTGGTCATGGAACGTATCGACCTGCCCAATGTGGTGTTCGACACCGGCGGCGATCTTGGCCGGCACTATACCAGCCTGGGCCTGCCGACGACGCTGTTCATCGGCGCCGACGGGCAGCTTGCCGGGATGCATGTGGGCGAGATCTCGCGCGAGCGGCTGGAGGCTGAGGTCGCGCGGCTTCTGGAGGCGGTCGAGGTGGGCTCCTGAGGGGGTTTTACGATTTTCGGGCGGGGGTTTGCGAAACCTTGCGGGGGCGTTCGGAGGGGCCGGTGTCAGGGCGGGCGCGGGGCGGGGTTTTGCCATGTTTTGTTGGGAAAACGCGCGTCGCACGGCGTAGGACAGGCGTAGGACTCGTGTAGGACTCTTTCGGGCATTTTGGCCGGATTCGGGGCAAAACCGCCTTTGGCGCGCAACGCGCGGTAGGGGGCGGGACGCAACGCCTCGTCCGCCAAACTGTGGCAGAAAAACCCATAAGGCCAGATTCACAGCGCCGATAAGGCCAGATACCCGCGCGGGGTCCGCGCCAGAGACGGGGTCGGAACCTGGGCGGGAAAACCAGGCCGGGCGATACGCGCGCCCATGCCCTCCTCAGTCGCCGCAACCGGCCCGCGACTGGCCCGCGACTGGCCCCGTCGCGGTCAGCCGCGCGCCCAGAGCGTGTCGCAGAGCCGGCCGAGCCGGTCCTCGATCGCGACCATCGCGTCGACCACGAGATCCTCGCGCCAGCGGCGGCCGACGATCTGCACGCCGATGGGCACGGGGCCCTGCGGCAGTTCGGCCAGGCGGGCGGGCACGTTGCCCGCGGGAAGCCCCAGATAGTTCATCGAGAAGGACCAATGCCCGGCGCCCAGCGATTGCCGCAGGCCTTCGTCGCCCTCGGTGTCGCGGTCGGGCGCGAAATAGGGCATCGGCAGGAAGGGGGTCAGCACCAGCGGGTGCGTGTCGAGGAGCCGCGACCAGGCCCGCGCGTAATGCGTGCGCCGCGCCAGGACCTGCAGGTACTCGGTCGGCTCATAGGGCGGGTAGTGCTGGAAGTAGCGCGCGAAGATCGCCTTGATGGTGTCCGACCCAAGCCGCTCGATATCCGGGGTCATCAGGTGTTTGACCTCGGTCATCAGGGCGCGGTAGCCCTCGGTCGCGGTTTCCTCGACCTCGGGGGGGTCGATCTCGTCGATGATGTAGCCGGCATCGGCGAGCGCGGTGCGCGCCGCGGTCAGGGCGGCATCGACCTCGGGGTGGAGATCGTTGCCGTAGACCGCGCGGGTGAAGCCGATGTGGACCGGACCCTCGGGCGCGTCGCCGCGCCAGGGCATGGGGGCGTGGAACGGATCGCGCGGATCGGGGCGGATCATCACCGGCATCGCGGCGTGCAGATCGCGCGCCTCGCGCACGAGCAGCCCCTGCACCGACATCGACTGCGCCAGCATCCCGCGTTCGAGCTTCTGGCTGGGGTTCCAGGCGGGCACGCGGCCCAGACCCGGCTTGACCGTCACCGCGCCGGTGGCCGAGGCGGGAAAGCGCAAGCTGCCGCCGATATCGTTGCCATGCCCCAGCGCCCCGATCCCGGCCATCACCGCCGCGCCTGCCCCGCCCGAGGAGCCGCCGGCCGAGACATGCCGCCCCCAGGGGTTGTGCGTGCGCCCGTAAAGCGGGTTGTCGGTATCGGCGCGGAAGGAAAATTCCGGTGTGTTCGTCCGCCCGATCACCACCGCGCCCGCGTCGAGCAGGTTCTTGACCAGCGGCGCGTCGTCGGGCGCGATCACGTCCTTGAGCCCGACCACCCCGTTCGAGGTCGCGTGCCCCTTCTGGTCCACGTTGATCTTGATCGTTACCGGCACGCCGTGCAGCGGCCCCGGCGTCGCCCCGCCGGCGCGCGCGTGATCGAGCGCGCGGGCCCGGTCGAGCGCCACCTCGCCCAGATCCTCGACCACGGCGTTGAGCGCGGGATTGGCCGCGCGCATCCGGTCGACGGCCGCCTGCACCGCTTCTTCGGCGCCCACCGCGCCCTTGCGGGTCAGGTCGGACAGCGTGGCGGCGCCGAGTTGCCAGAGCGGTCGGTCGGTCATGTCGTCTCTCCCTGCGAGTCGGGCGGCAGGGTAGACCCGGGGGCGCGCCCGCCGCAACGACTTGTTTGCAATTCCGGACGGGCCGCATAATCTGCGATCGTTCACAGATGAAGGAAGCCATGAGAGACATCCCCAAGACCGCCTTCACCGGCCCGGATCTGTGCGCGAAACCGGCGCGCGAGGTCGTGGCGCTGCTGCGCGCGGGCGCGGTGTCGCCGCAGGAGGTGCTGGAGGCGTCGCTTGCGCGGATCGCGCAGGTCGAACCGGCGGTGAACGCGGTGGTGACGCCCTGCCCCGAGCGGGCGCGCGCCGCCCTGGCCGAGCTGCCGGCGCGGGGCCGGGCGCAGGGTGCGCATCCCGGCTGGCTGGCGGGCTTGCCCATCGGCGCGAAGGACCTGACCCCGGTTGCCGGGGTGCGCTGCACGATGGGATCGAACGCCTTCGCGGAATTCGTTCCCGCCGTGACCGACCCGCTGATCGCCCGGCTGGAGGCGCGCGGCGCGGTCGTGGTCGGCAAGACCAACACGCCGGAATTCGGCGCCGGCGGCAACACGACGAACGCGGTCTTCGGCGCGACGCGCAACCCGTGGCATACCGGGCGCAACGCCGGCGGGTCGTCGGGCGGGGCGGCGGTGTCGCTGGCCACGGGCGAGGTCTGGCTGTCGCACGGCGGCGATCTGGCGGGGTCGTTGCGCACGCCGGCGGCCTATTGCGGCGTGATTGGGCTGCGGCCCTCGCCCGGGCGGGTGGGGGGCGCGCCGGCGCTGCACGGCTTCTCGATCGAGTCGGTGCAGGGGCCGATGGCGCGCGACGTGGCCGACACGGCGCTGTTTCTGGATGCGATGTGCGGCTTCGACCCCATCTGGCCGCTGTCGATCGAGGCGCCGGCGGTGCCGTTCCAGCAGGCGGTGGCGGAGGCCGACGCGGCGGTGCGCATCGGGTTCGCGCCCGACCTGGGGGGGTTCGGCTTTGTCGATCCGGTGATCCGCGCGGCGATGGGTGCGGCGATGGCGGCGGTCGAGCGCGCCGGCGGGCGGGTCGAGGAGGCCTGCCCGGAACTGCCGGACCTGGAACGGACCTATCTGACGCTGCGCGCGATGTTCTGGGCGGCGCTGCCCGGCCGCGCCGCGCCCGAGGTGCAGGCGCATTACAAACCGACGCTGCGGCAGAACATCGCCCAAGGCCGTGCGCTGGACGCCGACACGATCTATGACGCGCAGCTGGGGCGGACGGTGCTCTATCACAACCTGCGCCGGTTCCTGGAGCGTCACGATGTCCTGGCCTGCGCGACGATGGGCGTCCCCGCCGGCCCGGTGGAGCAGGAATACCCGCCCGAGATCGGCGGCGCGCCGGTCGGCGATTACGTGGACTGGCTGAAGTTTTCCTACCTGTCGGTGGCCACCGGCCTGCCGGCGTTGTCGATGCCCTGCGGCTTTACCCCCGACGGCATGCCTGTGGGGCTACAGCTGATCGGCCCGCCGCGCGGCGAGGCGAAGCTTCTGGCCGTGGCGCGCGCCATCGAGGATGCGCTTGGCCTTCCCCTTTCCCCCATTGATCCGAGGACATGATGAAGGAACTCTGGTTCGACCCGGCACGGGTCCTGATCGGCGGCGACTGGGCCGCGACCGAGGCCGTGCTGCCGGTCGAGGACCCGTCGACCGGTGCGGGCGTCGCCGAGATCGCGCGCGGCGGCGCGGCCGAGATCGACGCCGCCGTGGAGGCCGCGCGGAAGGCGCTGGCGGGGGCGTGGGGCGCGCTCGACGCGACCGAGCGCGGGCGTCTGCTGGCGCGGCTGGGCCGGCTGGTCGAGGAACGGGCCGAGGCGCTGGCGCGGATCGAGGCGCAGGATGTGGGCAAGCCCCTGAAGCAGGCCCGCGCAGGCGCGCTGGCGCTGGCGCGATACCTGGAATTCTACGGCGGCGCCGCCGACAAGCTGATGGGCGAGACGATCCCCTACCGCGTCGGCTACACCGTCTATACCTTGCGCGAGCCGCACGGGGTGACGGCGCATATCATCCCCTGGAACTACCCGATGCAGATCATCGGCCGCTCGGTCGGCGCGGCGCTGGCGATGGGCAATGCCTGCGTCATCAAGCCGGCCGAGGAGGCGAGCCTGACGGCGCTGGCCTTCGCGCGGCTGGCGCAGGAGGCGGGCTTTCCGGCCGGCGCTGTCAACATCGTGCCGGGGCTGGGCGAGGAAGCGGGCGCGGCGCTGGCCGGGCATCCGGGGGTGCAGCATATCAGCTTCACGGGCTCGGTCCCGGTGGGGTCGCTGATCCAGGCGGCGGCGGCGACGAACGTGGTGCCGGTGACGCTGGAACTGGGCGGCAAGTCGCCGCAACTGGTGTTCGAGGATGCGGACCTGGATGCGGCGCTGCCCTTCCTGGTCAATGCCGGGCTGCAGAATGCGGGCCAGACCTGCTCGGCCGCCTCGCGCATCCTGGTCGCGCGCGCCCGGTACGATGAGGTGGTCGCGCGCATGGCCGAGCGTTACCGCGCGGCGCAGGTCGGTCCGGCGCTGGGGGACCACGACCTGGGCCCGCTGATCTCGGGCAAGCAGAAATCGGTGGTGCAGGGCTTTCTGGACCGCGCCGAGGGGCTTGAGGTCGCGGCCGAGGGGCAGGTCGTCGGGGACGCGCCGGCGGGCGGGCATTTCCTCGCCCCGCGACTGCTGGCGGGGGCGGGGCCCGACCACGTTCTGGCGCGCGAGGAGATCTTCGGCCCGGTGCAGGTGGTCATCCCGTTCGACGATGAGGACGAGGCCGTCGCCATCGCCAACGGCACCGATTTCGGGCTGGTCGCGTCGGTCTGGAGCGCGAGTGGCGCGCGGCAGATGCGGCTTGCGAAGCGGCTCAGGGCGGGGCAGGTGTTCCTGAACACCTATGGCGCGGGCGGGGGCGTGGAGCTGCCCTTCGGCGGCGTCGGCAAGTCGGGCCACGGCCGCGAGAAGGGGTTCGAGGCGCTTTACGGCTTCTCGGTCCTGAAGACCGTCGCCGCGCATCACGGATGAGGGACAGCATGCGACTGGA
>SLKW01000067.1 GCA_007134405.1 Paracoccaceae bacterium | reverse complement strand
TGGTGGGCAGCGCGCAATACAATCAGACACTGGGGCTGCGCCGGGAACGCGCCGTTGTCGATTTCCTAGTGCGCAACGGGGTGAACCGCTCGCGCCTCGAGGCGGGGGTCTCGTATGGCGAAACACGGCCGTTGATTCCCACCCCCGAGCCGGAGCGCCGCAACCGCCGCACGGTGACCGAGGTTTCGGGCTTCGTGCGCCGCCATCCGACGGTGATGGATGGAAATTTCGCTCAGGTCGTCTATCGCGAATATGTCGAAAGCGCGACCTGGCAGCGGCCGGCAACCTACCGGTAACGAGAAGCGCTGCAACGCGATTTGCGTTGTGGCGCGCGAGCCGAGACAAGGTCTCCACAGTCGTTCGCCATAACGCTCAAGGTTACGTTTTCTTAGGCTAACTGCCTGCATGATCGCGTCCACGGCTGTATCGCCGCGCGCCGGGGAAGACGACCCGTCCCGGGGCGTGCACACGCAGCTGCAGCAGACGAGCCGGTCACACGGCCTGAGGGAATAGTAGCATGTCGAGCACCGCCGCGACCCCGCGCCCCGAATCCGCGATCCGCGCCTGCACCGTTTCGCGCGACGTGCAGTCTTTCGATCTGCTGATCGAGGACATGGAGCAGGTGTTCGGTGAAGGCTGGGGTGATCTGACCTTCGAGACGGCGCTCAAGTATTTTGAACAGCCCGAGGCGCAGTCGCTCGAGATTCTGGCCATCGCTCTCGATGATGAGGACGAGCCAAACATGCCGGCGATCCAGTCAATCATCCAGCGCGCGCGGAGCCAGAACGTGCAGGTGGTGCTGATCGCGGAAGAACTCAAGCCGATCGTTCTGCACCGATTGCTACGGCTCGGGGCGGCGGATTTCGTTCCCTACCCGCTGCCCGAAGGAGCGCTGCGCGAGGCGATCGAACGGTTGCAGACCCCCTTGGCGCCCTTCGCGCCCGGCAATCCGGGTAGCGGAGGTTCGACGCAGGGTAAGGCGGGTACGGTCCTGGTGGTTCATCCGCTGGCCGGTGGGGCAGGGGCCACGACTTTCGCCGTCAACCTGGCATGGGAACTTGCCAGCCTCGGCGAGGCAAAGGCCGCCCGCGTTTGCATCCTGGATTTCGACTTGCAGACCGGTTCCGTCTCGACCTACCTGGACATCTCGCGGACCGAAAAAGTCTATGAGATGCTGTCCAACACGGCGATGATGGATCGCGACTTCTTCCTCAGTACCTTGCAACCATTCAACGAGAAGTTGCAGGTCCTGACTGCGGCTGCCGACATGCTGCCACTCGATCTGGTCACGCCCGACGATGTCGAGCGCGTCTTGACCATGGCGCGGGCGCAGTTCGATTTCGTTGTCATCGACATGCCTGGCACGGTGGTTCAATGGACCGAAACCGTGCTCAACGCCGCCGAACACTATTACGCGTTGATGGAACTTGACATGCGGTCGGCACAGAACGCCCTGCGTCTGAGCCGCGCGCTCAAGGCCGAAGGCCTGCCGCTGGAAAAGTTGCGCTACGTCCTCAACCGCGCGCCGCGGTTCACCGATCTCTCTGGCAAGTCACGCGCGAAGCGCATGGCCGAGAGCCTCGACATCTCCTTTGCGCTGCAGCTGCCCGACGGCGGCGCGCAGGTCACCCAGGCCAACGACCATGGCCTGCCGCTGGCCGAGGTGGCGGCGAAGAACCCACTTCTGAAGGAGATTCGCAAACTCGCCCAAACGCTTGACGAGGCGCGCCGGTCACAGACCCGCGCCGCAGCCTGATTGGATCGCCATGTTCTCTCGGTTTCGCAAAGATCAGCCGCAAACCCCGCCATCGCCCAAGTCGCTGCCAGAAGTCGAGGCGGCGAAGTCCAACGCGCAGGAAGTCGCTGTCGCGGCCACGGTGCCGGCAGAAGAAAGCGCGCCGGCCCGTCGCCCCGCGCCGCAGAAGAAATCAGCCGCGCCGGCACCCACCGACAAGGAGCGCCGCCGCCGCCAGCGCATTCTCGAGGTCAAGTCGGAGTTGCACACGCGGCTGCTGGACAACCTGAATCTTGCCGTCATCGACAGCGCTAGCGAGGCCGAATTGCGCGCCGAAATCTCGTCCATCGCCTCAGAGGCTCTGACCGAGATGAATGTCGTCCTCACCAGCGAGGAGCGGATGCAACTCAACCAGGACCTCTATTTCGAGGTTCGTGGCCTGGGCCCGCTGGAGCCTCTGCTCAAGGACGATGCGGTCAACGATATCCTGGTCAACGGCCCCCAACGCATCTTCGTCGAACGCGCCGGCAAACTGGAACTGACCGAGGTTACCTTCAAGGACGAGCGTCACCTTCTGCGAATCATCGACAAGATTGTGTCGGCCGTCGGTCGGCGTGTGGACGAATCGAACCCCTATGTCGACGCCCGCCTGGCCGACGGATCGCGCTTCAACGCGATGATCCCGCCCGTGGCGGTCGACGGCTCTCTGGTCTCGATCCGCAAGTTCAAGAAAGAGAAGCTCGGCATCGATGACCTGGTGCGCTTCGGTGCGTTTTCCGAGGAGATGGCGCTTTACCTGGAGGCCGCCGTCGCGACCAGGCTTAACGTCGTCGTCTCGGGCGGGACCGGCTCGGGCAAGACCACGACACTGAACGCCCTGTCTTCTTTCATCGACAATTCCGAGCGCATCCTGACGATCGAGGACACTGCTGAACTGCAGCTCCAGCAGGTGCATGTTGGCCGGATGGAAAGTCGTCCGCCGAACGTCGAGGGCAAGGGCGCAGTTACCCAGCGTGACTGTCTCCGGAATGCGCTGCGGATGCGGCCGGACCGGATCATCGTGGGCGAGACCCGTGGCGAAGAGGTCATCGACATGCTGCAGGCGATGAACACCGGGCATGACGGGTCGATGACCACGATCCACGCCAACTCGGCCCGCGACGGAATCAGCCGGCTTGAGAACATGGTGGCGATGGCCGGGATCGAGATGCCGCTCAGGGCCGTGCGCAGTCAGATCGCCAGCGCCGTCAACCTGATCGTTCAGGCATCGCGCCTTCAGGACGGTTCGCGCCGAATGGTGTCGATCACCGAGATCACCGGCATGGAAGGCGACATCATCACCATGCAGGAAGTCTTCCGCTTCGAGCGGACGGGGCTGGAACCCGACGGGCGGATCATCGGCCACT
The DNA here is from genome assembly GCA_007134405.1 of Paracoccaceae bacterium. Lineage (GTDB taxonomy): Bacteria > Pseudomonadota > Alphaproteobacteria > Rhodobacterales > Rhodobacteraceae > Pararhodobacter. Next base: position 2,092 of record SLKW01000067.1, on the reverse strand, counting down.
TCACCGGCTGCGGGATTCGGTCGCATTTCTCGGATCGGTTCAAGCGCTGGGGATACGACCTGCCGCATACGATCTACGACGTTGTCCGGGGAGGATAGAGGCGATGTCCATCGATCCGACGCTGATCATCTATGGCGCCGTCTTCATCGGCGTTCTGCTTCTTGTCGAGGCGCTTTATCTGATCGCTTTCGGCAAGTCGATCCGGCTGGGCAGCAGGATGAACCGCCGGCTCGAGATGCTGGAAAAGGGCAGTTCGCAGCAGGAAGTGCTGGAACGGTTGCGCAAGGAGGTGTCCCAACACGGCCGCTCGGACCGCATCCCGTTCTATTCGCTTCTGTCGGAACGGGCGATGAAGGCAAAGATCGCCTTCTCGCCCATGGCGCTGGTTGCGATCATGCTGTTGCTCTGTGGCGTGGCCTTCACCGCGCTGACCGCGCTTACCGATGCCGCGCTGGCCATCCGTGCGGGGCTGTCGGTGGCGATGGGGGTTGGTGCGGTCTGGTTCTGGGTGTCGAACAAGGCCAAGAAGCGGCTTGACCTGATCGAGGAACAACTGCCCGACGCCATCGACCTGATCGTGCGGGCGCTTCGCGTGGGCCACCCCTTCAGCCATGCACTGGCGGGCGCCGCGAAGGAAATCCCCGATCCGCTGGGATCCGAGCTCGGGCTGATCGCGGACGAGGCCGCCTATGGGCGGGACATGGGCGAGACACTGATGGCGTTTGCGCAGCGCATGGACATGCAGGATCTGCGGTTCCTGGCGGTCGCGGTCTCGATCCAGCAGAAATCGGGCGGCAACCTTGCTGAAATCCTCGACGGGCTCTCGAAGGTCGTGCGCGCGCGCTTCAAGCTCTTCCGCCGCGTACGCGCGATCACCGCCGAGGCGAAGTGGTCGGGTATGTTCCTGTCGGGCTTTCCGATCGTCGCCATGCTGGGCATCAGTGTGATCAAGCCCGATTACTACGATGACGTGAAGGAGACCGCGCTCTTTGTGCCGGTGGCGATTGTCGTCTTCGCCTTCCTTGCGATCAACGTCCTCTACATGCGCAAGATGGTCAACATTCAGGTCTAGGGGCGGTTCGCATGGCAATTGACACACTTCTCGCAGGCTTGACCTCGCCGCTGGGCATTATCGTCGTGCTCACCGTTGGTGGCCTGACCCTTGTGCTGGTCGCGCTGACGGGTGAACGTACCAAGGTCGAAGATCCCTACAGCAAGGTCCGCGCCGAGCGCAGCAACGCGGGTGGCGCCCAGTCGACCCGGCTCTCGACGCGGACCGAGCAAAGCGATTTGCAAAAGAAGCTGGAAAAGTACAAGCACCTCCTTGAACCCGAGGGTAAGGAAGAAAAGCACGCCGCCCGCATGGAGATGATCCAGGCCGGGTATTACGGTAAGACGGCTGTGCGTGACTATCATGCGGCAAAGTTCATCCTGGGCATCAGCGGTCTGTTGCTGGGCATCGGATATGTCCTGCTGTTCTCCGGAGACGAAGAAGCCTCGATGCTCTCGCTCCTGCTGCCGGTGATGGCGCCGACCCTGATCGGCTACTACATCCCCATCTATTGGGTGAACAAACGCAAGGCCGAGCGGCAGGAACAGATATCACGCGGTTTCCCCGACGCACTCGACATGCTTTTGATCTGCGCCGAGGCCGGTCAATCGCTCGACCAAGCCATCGCGCGCGTTGGACAGGAACTGAAAGCGGGCTATCCCGCACTGGCCGAGGAACTGGAAACGGTCTCGCTGGAAACGAAGGCGGGCAAGGACCGCTTCGAGGTGCTCAAGGATTTCGGCGAACGCTGCGGCAATGCCGATATCCGCTCGTTCGTTACCGTGATGATCCAGTCGGCCACCTATGGCACTTCGGTCTCGGACGCGCTGCGCGTCTATGCGGCCGAAATGCGTGACAAGCGCGTCACGCTTGCGGAGGAAAAGGCAAATGTCTTGCCAACGAAACTGACACTGGGCACTATGATGTTCACCGTGCCGCCGCTTCTGATCATCTTGGTCGGTCCGTCGGTCGTTGGAATGATGGAGATTTTCGCATCCGGAGGCGTTGGCCCGTAGCATCAGGTCTGCTGGCGGCGGGCGC
>SLKW01000077.1 GCA_007134405.1 Paracoccaceae bacterium | reverse complement strand
GCGCGACCGGCCGTTTTTTACCCGTTGATAAAATTCTTGGATGTGGCAGCATGCGTCAAAACACTACGCAAAACCCGACATCCGGAGGTAGCCACGTGACCATCACCCCGCAGACGGACGGTATCCGGTCCGGCCGGTTGGACCACGCGACGCTGGCGGAAAACTTCGACGACCTCTATCCGCGCTTCGACGACCACGAAGCGCGCGTGGCGGCCGATCGCTGCTATTTCTGCTACGATGCCCCCTGCATCACCGCCTGCCCGACCGAAATCGACATCCCGCTTTTCATCCGGCAGATCCAGGCCGGTCAGCCCGAGGCCGCCGCGAAGACCATCTTCGACCAGAATATCCTCGGCGGCATGTGCGCCCGCGTCTGCCCGACCGAGAACCTGTGCGAAGGCGCCTGCGTGCGCGAAATGGCCGAGGGTCAGCCGGTCGAGATCGGACGCCTGCAGCGTTACGCGACCGACACGCTGATGGACCGGAACGAACACCCCTACGCGCGCGCAGCCGCCACTGGCAGGCGCGTCGCCGTGGTCGGGGCCGGCCCGGCGGGACTGGCCTGCGCGCACCGGCTGGCGATGAAGGGCCATGACGTGGTGATCTACGAATCCCGCGCCAAGCCCGGAGGGCTCAATGAGTACGGGATCGCCGCCTACAAAGCCGCCAATGGCATCGCCCAAGCCGAGGTCGACTGGCTCCTGCGCATCGGCGGAATCGAGATCAGGACCGGAAAGGCCCTGGGCCGGGACATCACGCTGGAGGAGTTGCGCGGCGATTACGACGCGGTCTTCCTGGGCATCGGCCTTTCGGGCGTCAACGCGCTGGCGGCACCGGGCGAGGAGAAGGCCGGCGTTCAGGCGGCCGTCGACTTCATCGCCGAATTGCGCCAGGCCGCCGACCTTGCCGCGCTGCCGATCGGTCGGCATGTGGTGGTGATCGGCGGCGGCATGACCGCAGTCGATGCCGCCGTGCAGTCGAAGCTTCTGGGCGCCGAGCACGTCACAATGGTCTACCGGCGGGGGCGCGAGTCGATGGGCGCATCGGATTACGAGCTCGACCACGCGGCGACGACGGGCGTGAAGATCATCACGCATGCAATGCCGGTGGCGATCCACGGCAATGGCGGCGTGCGCGAGATCGAATTCGCCTATACCCGCCAGGGCGAGACCGGGCTGGAACCCACGGGCGAGACCTTCCGGCTCAAGGCCGACCAGGTCTTCAAGGCCATCGGCCAGACGCTCTCGGACCTGCCGGACGGGTTGACGGCCGAGCGCGGCAAGATCGTTGCCGTCGCGTCCGGGCGCACCGCGATCCCCGGCGTCTGGGCGGGCGGCGACTGCACGCCGGGCGAAGACCTGACCGTGGTTGCCGTCCAGCAGGGCCGCGACGCGGCCGAGGACATTCACGCAAGCCTGACGGCCTGAGGGAGGGCGCAAGATGGCAGACCTGAGAACCAATTTCATCGGTATCAAGTCCCCGAACCCGTACTGGCTGGCCTCGGCGCCGCCGACGGACAAGGAATACAACGTCGTGCGTGCCTTCAAGGCGGGCTGGGGCGGGGTCGTCTGGAAGACGCTGGGCTCCGAAGGGCCGCCCGTCGTCAACGTCAACGGCCCCCGCTACGGCGCGATCTGGGGCGCCGACCGGCGGCTTCTGGGGCTCAACAACATCGAGTTGATCACCGACCGGCCGCTACAGGTGAACCTGCAGGAGATCAAGAAGGTCAAGCGCGACTGGCCCGACCGGGCGATGGTCGTCAGCCTCATGGTGCCCTGCGACGAGGAAAGCTGGAAGGCGATACTGAAGGCGGTCGAGGAAACCGAGGCCGACGGGGTCGAGCTGAACTTCGGCTGCCCGCACGGGATGAGCGAGCGCGGCATGGGCTCGGCCGTGGGGCAGGTGCCGGAATACATCGAGATGGTGACGCGCTGGGTGAAGCAGCACAGCCGCATGCCCTGCATCGTCAAGCTTACGCCCAACATCACCGACATCCGCAAGCCCGCCGAGGCGGCCAAGCGCGGCGGCGCCGACGCGGTAAGCCTGATCAACACGATCAATTCGATCACGGCGGTGAACCTGGACACGTTCGCACCCGAACCCACGATCGACGGCAAGGGCGCGCATGGCGGCTATTGCGGCCCGGCGGTGAAGCCCATCGCGCTCAACATGGTGGCCGAGATCGCGCGCAACCCGGAAACGGCGGAATTGCCGATCAGCGGCATCGGCGGGATCAACACGTGGCGCGACGCGGCCGAGTTCATGGCGCTTGGCGCGGGCACGGTGCAGGTCTGCACGGCGGCGATGACCTACGGCTTCGGCATCGTCAAGGAACTGACCGCGGGGCTGTCGCTCTACATGGACCAGAAGGGCTTCGACTCGGTGGATCAGCTTGTACGCAAGGCGGTGCCGAACGTCACCGACTGGCAGTACCTGAACCTCAACTACGTCACCAAGGCGCGGATCGACCAGGATCTCTGCATCAAGTGCGGCCGCTGTTACGCCGCCTGCGAGGACACCAGCCACCAGGCCATCGCGATGAAGGAGGGCCGTGTCTTCGAGGTGATCGACGCCGAATGCGTGGCCTGCAACCTCTGCGTCAATGTCTGCCCGGTCGAGAACTGCATCACCATGGAGGAGCTGCCCAACGGCGCCATCGACCCGCGCACGGGCGAGACGGTGCGCGAATACGCCAACTGGACGACGCATCCGAACAACCCGATGGCCAAGGCCGCCGAGTAGTTTACCCACGCCTCGACGCGACCTGCCAGGTGCAAGCCGCGCGCGGGATGGCGCAGCGGTAAACGAGACCTTGACGCAGCGCGCGGCGGTGGGCGTCGCGGCGGGGGTCGGGCGGGCCGTTTGCCTTGTTTTGCTGGGATTCCGGGCTGCGCAAGGCGTAGGACAAACGTAGGACTCGCGTAGGACTCGCGTAGGACTCTTGGCCGGAAAAGGGCTCGATTCCGGCGAAGAGGGCGGCTCGCGCGCAACGCTCGGTGGAATGCAACGGCTGGGCGCGGGAGACGCGGCCCCGCGCGGCCGATTGGGCCCGATCCGGGTGCGGCTCGAGGGGGGCGCCTGCGGCGTTCCCGAATAGCGCGGGAGAGACGGCCCGATCAGTACTTGAGGTCGATGCGCGGCCCGACGCCGTCCTCGGGGACGGGGTGGAGATCGTAGCGCGAGCCCTCGGCGCGGGGCGCGTGCGTCTCGGCGCGCGCCGAGGGGCGGGGCTCGGCGGCGTCGCCGGAAGCGTCCTCGTCGCGTGGCTCGGGCGGGTCGAGGGCGGTTTCGCGCAGATGGTCCAGCACGTTGATGGCGAAGGCCGGCGGCGGGCCGACCGGCTGGTCGCGCCGGGTGGTCAGGCGCGGGTCGATCGGCGCCGCCGGGGCGTCGACAGGCCGCAAGGCGCGGGCGGTTTCGGCGGTGCGCGCGGCGCGCATCGGACGCTGTGCATCGACGCCCAAAGCGCCGGCCGCATCGCGCGACTGCGGCGCGGCCGGCTGGGGCATTACCGGTGGCAGTGCGGTGGTCATGACAGCCTCGGCAAGTCGCAAGGGGTGTTGGTCAAGCAGCTTTCCGCATCGCCGTTAAAATTTGATAACGCGCTCAAGCTTTTCGTAACTTCGGTTAATGATCGCTTGACGGCATGGCGGGCGCCCCGCAGGCTGGTCCGATCGCCGAGGAGGAAACCGATCATGCGCCGTTCTGCCATTCTGCTTGCCGCGCTGGCCTGCGTCCAACCTGCCTGGGTGCAGACTGCCGCCGCCGAAACCACCGACCAGACCCTGCCCGAGGCGACGCAAGCCGTCACCGCCCGGCATTCGGTCGAGGCGGGCGAATTCATGATCGCCGCCGCCCACCCTCTGGCTGTCGATGCCGGGTATGCGGTGCTGGCGCGCGGCGGCTCGGCCGCCGATGCCGCGGTCGCGGTGCAGGTCATGCTGACGCTGGTCGAGCCGCAAAGCTCGGGCCTGGGCGGCGGCGGCTTCGCGCTTTACTGGAACGCGGCGACCGAGACCCTGACCACGTTCGACGCGCGCGAGACCGCGCCGATGGCCGCCGACGAGGACTACTGGCTCGACGACGACGGCGAGCCGTTGCCGTTCTGGGAGGCGGTGGTCGGCGGCCGGTCGGTCGGCGTGCCGGGCACGCCGATGCTGCTGGAAACCCTGCATGCGCGCCATGGCCGCCTGCCCTGGGCGGAACTGATCGCGCCCGCCATCGAACAGGCCGAGGACGGCTTCGAGGTCAGCCCGCGGCTGGCCGGCGCCATCGCCGATGCCGAGGAGCGCGGGTTGGCCACCTTCGAGACCACGCGCGAATATTTCTTCGACGCGGAGGGCGCGCCGCTGGCCGAGGGGACGCGGCTGCGGAACCCCGAGCTGGCGCGGACGCTGCGGCTTTTCGCCGACCGGGGCGCGGCGCCCTTCTACACCGGCGCCATCGCGCGCGACATCGTTGCCGCCGTTCGGACCGAGACCAACCCAGGCATCCTGGAGCTGGAGGATCTGGAACGCTACGAGGTGATCGAGCGCGCGCCGGTCTGCATCGACTATCGGGGCCACGAGGTCTGCGGCATGGGACCGCCCAGCTCGGGCGGGCTGACCGTGGGCCAGATCCTGGGCCTGCTGGAAGAGTTCGACATGGCCGAGATCGGCCCCGGCACCGAGGCCGCGCATCTGATGCTGGAGGCCGGACGGCTGGCCTTTGCCGACCGCAACCTTTTCATGGCGGATGCCGATTTCGTGGACATGCCCGAGGGGCTGCTGGACCGCGACTACCTGCGCGACCGGGCGTCGCGCATCGACCGCGAACGCTCCACCGGACCCGCCGATCCGGGCGAGCCGCCCTGGGAGGAGGCGCAGCTGCGCGGCCCCGATGGCGAACGCCCGCGGCAGGGGACCACGCATTTCGTCATCGTCGACCGCCACGGCGACATGGTCTCGGCGACGACGACGATCGAGGCGGGGTTCGGCGCACGGATCATGACCGGGGGATTCCTGCTCAACAATGAGCTCACCGACTTCTCCTTCCGTCCCGAGGCGGATGGGGAGCCGGTCGCCAACCGCGTGGAGGGTGGCAAGCGGCCGCGGTCGTCGATGGCACCGACAATGGTGCTGCGCGACGGGCAGCCGGTGCTGCTGACCGGCTCGCCCGGCGGGGCAGCGATCATCGGCTATACCGCGGCCTCGATCGTGGCGATCCTCGACTGGGACATGGACCCGCAGGAGGCGATCGACCGGCCG
>SLKW01000299.1 GCA_007134405.1 Paracoccaceae bacterium | reverse complement strand
GTTTCGGCAGCCTGCGACTTGCGCGATTGGCTTTCACAGCTAGGGCTCCGCGCTTGGCCACTGGTTTCGGGCGGAAAAGGCGTGCATGTTGTCGTGTCGCTGAAACGCACGGCGGGATGGGAAACGGTGAAACTATTCTCGCGCATTGTCGCAACCGTGATGGCGCAGAACGAGCCCGGCCGTTTCACCGCAGAGATGTCGAAGGCCAAGCGCAAGGGCCGCGTCTTTATCGACTGGCTGCGCAACGACCGAAGCGCAACCGCGATCGCGCCCTTCTCGATCCGCGCCCGCGAGGGCGCGCCGGTCGCGGTCCCCGTGAATTGGGACGAATTGGCGGCATTGCCTTCAGCCCAGGCGTTCAGCCTGAGAGCGGCGCTTGAACGCGGGCAGAGCGACGTCGCATTCCCCGAACCGGTCGCCCTGACAGGGCGTCGGATCGCGCTTCTGGAAAACGCCGCAGCACGAAAAGCTTGAACTCGCGCAGTGGTCGATGCCGTTTTTGCTGCGCCGGACCCGATTTCCCTTTTGCGCGCGCAAGGTGTAGCGAGGTCTGGGACCGAAAGTTGAACGGACAGCGCATGACAGACCGCCCCACGACATCAGCGCAGCTTTCGATGACCGCGCTTTTTTCGATGAGCGAAGCGCGCGGAGAGGCGGTTTCGGCTGACGGGCATCTTCTCGCCTTTCGCTCAAACGAGAGCGGGACACAGCAGATCTGGTTGCGAGATCTGCCCGACGGAGTGGCACGGCAACTGACCGACATGCCCGACCGGATCGGTGCCCTGGCATTCAGCCCGACGTCGCATGACCTGCTGTTCACCATGGATCGGGCAGGGGACGAGCGGCACCAGCTCTGGTTGATCCCTGGGGCCGACGGCCCGCCCGAGCCCCTGACGCGGGATCCAGATACCGTCCATGCCTGGGGGTGCTGGGCTCCGGATGGGGGGGCGATTGCCTTTAGCTGCAATCGACGGGACCGGAGCGTGATGGACGTGATGGTGATGTCTCTCGAGACCCGGACGCCACGGTGCGTGATGGAAGGGTCTGGTTGGTGTGTGCCACTTTGCTTCACGCCGGACGGACAGGGACTTGTGGTTCGTGACTCGACGCGTGGTCCGATGGATCAGGATCTCTGGGCGCTCGACATCGCCACCGGAACGCGCCGGTTGCTGATGGGCCAGGGCGATGGGGGCGGCGCCACCGCGATCCTTTCCGCACGTCATGGGCCAGATGGACAGCTCCTTGTTCTCTGCGACCGTGCGCACGGGTTTCACGCGCTTCACTTGGTCGACCCTGACAGCGGTGAATTGACCATGGTGGCAGAGGTCACGCAGCAGGATATCGAGCTGTTTTCGCTGCCGCAGGGCCAGGCAGCCTTGGCGTTCGTTTCTAACGATGCGGGGTTCAGCCGGCTGCACCTGCGCGAGCGGTTCGATGCGCCATCACGCGAAGTCCCACTGCCGGCGAAGGGCGTCATCAGCTCGCTGCGCTTTCTGCCGGACGGCTCGGGGCTTCTGATGTCGTTCGAAACCGCAACCACCCCATCCGCCATCTGGCGCTATGACCTGGAAACCGGCCGATATCAGGTGCTCACAGAGACACAGAACACCGGCAGCGCCCCCGCGGCATTGGTCGTGCCAGAGCTCGTGGAGTTCGAAAGTTCGGACGGGGTCAGGGTGCCGGCGTTCGTCTATCGACCGAACGCGCGCGCGCCGAACGTGCCCGTCCTGTTCATGGTTCACGGCGGTCCCGAAGCGCAATGGCGCCCCGGCTTCCGTGCCGACCTCCAGCACTATGTCGACCGCGGGATCATGGTCATTGCGCCCAATATTCGCGGCAGCACCGGCTATGGCCGAGCCTATCATCAACTGGATGATCGCGAACGACGGCTCGATGCCGTGTGCGACCTGTGCGAGATGGCCGAAGCCGTCGCCGGCTGGCCCGAGGTCGATGCGAACCGTATCGGAGCAATGGGGCAATCGTACGGTGGATACGTTGTCATGGCGGCGCTGTGCGGCCGCCCTGACCTCTGGAAGACAGGCGTGAACCTTTATGGCGTTTCGAACTTCATTACGCTGATGCGCACTACCGGCCCGTGGCGGCGCGCGCTCAGAACCGCCGAATACGGCGCACCCGAGACGATGGCGGATTTCCTGTCCGGGATTTCGCCGGTCAATCAGTTGGAGCACCTAAAGGCGCCTCTGCTGGTGATCCACGCGAACGAGGATCCGCGCGTGCCCATGGAACAAAGCGAGCAGGTAAACGCCATCCTGCGCGGTCTTGGCCGCCGGGTCGACGTTCTTCGCATCTCCGGCGAAGGGCACGGGTTCGCGCGTCGCGAGAACGCCGTCACTGTGTTCACGCGCGTCGCCCGATTTCTTGCCGAGACTCTCTGACCGGCGTGTTTTCGCCGTCGAGAAAGCTGCGGGATATAACCCTGACGGGCGCGCGGAACCGCCGTCATTGATCTCGGTTGAGTCCGTATCGAACGGAGGAGTCCAACATGACCTACAACCCCAATGAACCTTCAACCAACGAACCCGCCACAGACGAGACGCATCGCCTGATCGCCTCGAACAAGGTCGAAGGCACGGCCGTTTATAGCCCTGATGGCGAGAGTATCGGTAGCGTGCATAACTTCATGGTAGACAAGGTTTCGGGCAAGGTGTCCTATGCCGTCCTGTCTTTCGGTGGTTTTCTTGGCATTGGAGAACGTTATCATCCGCTGCCTTGGGAGGCGCTTAAATACGATCCCGATTTCGGAGGCTATGTGGTCAACGTGACACGCGATCAGCTTGAAGGTGCCCCGAGCTACGCGCGCGAAGATGACCCGTGGTCCGACCCAAAATACGGAACGCGGGTCCATGGCCACTACGGGTATGGCGGCCCGGTCTGACGACAAGAATGCGGGTGGCAGGCGCTTGCGCCCGCCGCCCCACAACGACCAGATCACCAAAAAAAGCGGTACCCATTCGGAAACGTTTAAAAGGATGGTGGGGACCCTTCCACCATATTCATGTTCCTGTATGGTTCATGGGGTTTCATGGCTGCAGATTTCCGGTCGCCTTTGTTCTGGCGGGACTGGGCATCGTCTTCGCAGTCGCCGCCGACCTGCCGATGCTCTTTCTGTCGATGGGGGTCCAGCGCATCTATTCGGGCGTGCTGACCAACTGGCTTCTGGTGGCCATTCCGCTGTTTGTCTTCATGGGGCTGATGCTGGAGCGGTCGGGCTGGCCGAGCGCCTCCTCGCCTCGCTCGCGGCGCTCTTTCGCAACGTGCCGGGGGGCTACGCCTTCGCGGTGGCGATCATCGGGGTGGTCATGGCGGCCTCGACCGGAATCATCGGCGCCTCGGTGGTTCTGCTGGGGATGATGGCGCTGCCGGCCATGCGGGCCGCGGGTTACGACCTGAAGCTGTCGAGTGGGCTGATCGCAGCATCGGGAACCCTGGGCATCCTGATCCCGCCCTCGATCATGCTGATCATATTGGGCGACCAGTTGCGCATATCTGTTGGCGACCTGTTTATGGGGGCGATCGGGCCAGGGCTGATGCTGGCCGGGTTCTATGCGCTTTTCCTGATCGGCGTCGCCATCTTTGCACCGCACAAGATGCCGGCACCCGGCCGTTCGCTGGAAAGTCCCGGCTTCTGGCCTGCGCTCTGGGCGCTGACCCGCGACCTGGTCGCGCCCGTGCTGCTGATCATGTCGGTCTTGGGCACGATCATCCTTGGCATCGCCACGCCGACGGAATCGGCAGCGATCGGGGCGATGGGGGCGCTGCTTCTGGCGCTGCTGTCGCGGCGGCTATCGCTGCGGGCTTTGACCTTGGCGTTGCGCGACACGACCAAGACCACAGCAATGATCGTTTTCGTGATGATCGGCGCCACGATCTTCAGCGTGGTGTTTCGTCGGCTTGGCGGCGATGCGATGATTGCCGAGCTTTTCCAGATCGACGAGCGCAACCCCTACATGGTGCTGATCGTGATCATGGCGATGATCTTTGTGCTCGGCTTCTTCCTGGAATGGGTGGAGATCACGCTGGTCGTGGTGCCCATCATCGCGCCGGTGGTCATGGCGCTCGACTTCGGCATGCCATCCGAGCATGTGTTGATCTGGTTCGCTATTGCGCTCGCGGTGAACCTTCAGACGTCGTTCTTGACGCCTCCCTTTGGCTATGCGCTGTTCTATCTACGCGGGATAGCGACGGACCTGCCGATCAGGGTGATCTATGCGGGGGTCATGCCTTTCGTTGGCCTGCAGCTGGTGGCATTGGCCATTGTCCTGGCATTTCCGCCGCTGATCCTGTGGCTACCTCTGGCGCTGCGCTGAAGTTGGGGTAGTAGGCACCTCCGAATCGCGCGGATTCGCGTTCGGCAAGTATCTAGTGGGAGTGGCTCTATCCCTATTGGCGGCTGCACAAAACCGCTGGAAGCCAAAGCCTAATCTGACAAACGTATCGCTTAGCGCCCGATCAAGAGTGCCCCGGCGGCGAAACTGAGCGCAAACATTGGCAGTGACGGACGTGGAACCGCCGCCAGAGACCGGGTTCACGCACCAGTCGCAGCGCGATGAGATTGGCGAGCGAGCCGATCGCCAGGGCGAAGCCGCCGACGCTGACGCCCCAGGCAAGCGCCAAGAACATAGACTCCGCCCGGCAGGTCCAGCGCCGTAGGCGCCGTAGCTGCTATTGCGGGCGACTGACCTAGAAGCCACAGAATGACGAACATCAGCACGAAGAGCAGCAGGTCAGGCAGCCGGGGCCGTGATTGCCGAGGGAGGTTTCACTGCGCGGGCGGGCAAGCATGCCCGACGCCTGCAGCAAACATCCACTCGCGTAAGTGCCGGATGGGAACTACACCCGGATTTCGAGGGTTCTTTCTTTATGATCGCCGGAATCACCGGCAAACACCCGAAAGGACTAGTAAAATGAACAGCAAGACCCTCCTTGGTGGGTCGCTTGCAGGCATTCTGCTGACGACCACCGCACTGGCTGAAACCTCGGCCACAGCAACCACCAAACTTAACATGCGTGCCGGACCAAGTCCCATGCACGAAGTTATTTCGGTAATGCCCGCAGGAACAAGTGTTGTTGTGGATGGTTGCCTGAACAGTTCGAACTGGTGCCATCTAATACCGCCGAGCGCTTCATCCGACTCGATAAGTTTCTTTGACTGAGCACCGGAGTATGATTCCCTTTTGCCCACCATATAGGGGGGCAGCATGGGGAAGGCGCTCAAGATCAGGGAC
>SLKW01000378.1 GCA_007134405.1 Paracoccaceae bacterium | reverse complement strand
GTCCTCGCCAGAATGCCCGACCTGCCGGTCTCGCGCCTGCCGGAACTGCTCCCCTGGAACTGGCAGCAAATCCCGCCAGAACAAAAGGCAGCCTGACCGCGGCCCTCGCCGAATGGTTACCGCTGGCAAGGCCGACCGACCGCTACATGCAGGATGTCATCGGGCCGGTTCCCGGCTTCGGTGAGCTTGTGGTCGAGGTCGCTCTCTGCGCCGGCCTGTCAACTTGCTGCGCTGGGTGACGGTTCGATAAGGCAGACGTCGATTGCCGCTGCGCGCATACGCGCAATTCGCTAAACTACTGGTTGTAAGATAAATTGCGCGCTCTCGGTATGAAGACGCCTCAGGAGATGTCTCTCTGGGTGATTGTGCGAACGCCGCACTGGCCTGCTCAGCGTGCGCCGGACCTCGAGGGCAACTGTCAAGGCTGATCGGCGATGACGTCCCGTGCGGAGCGTCGCGCATCGGCACGCGTGGTTCGGTCCGAACTTCTGGCGATGCCCGAACGCGCACCTGGCAGTCAGTGAGGCGGTGCAGCATGACCGCCTCGGGCACACGCTGCTTGACGGTGGCGTGTTCGCTCGGGGTCAGGGCCGGTGCGATGGTCACCGCGTGAGCCGCGGTTCCGCCGATGATGAAGGCCGAGATGCCGAGGGCAGCGATCAGGGTCCTCATGATCGTCTCCTTGGATTCATGTGAATCGCGCGCTCTTGCGTCCCGTGCCAAAGAATTCGCTCCCACCCGGCCGACGTTACCCACGCAGGAAGCACAGGCGTGTGAGGTCGAGGCCGTCGGGCGGATCGCCTTCCCCCAAGGCTAAGATTGCGGTTGGCCGGTTGCCGTTCGCTATCAAGAACGGGCGCAAGCGCATCTCGGAGGGGTGTTGCGGTTTGGGTCAGCCGGATCACAGAAAAAGGAAGCCCGCGACCGCCGCAAGCATCACGACGGCCCAGGCAGGTGTCTTCCACATTAGCAGCGCAACGAAGGAAGCAGAAGCGATCGCCATGGCAATCGGCGACGTTATGCCTTCGGTGAAGACGGGGTCATAGAGCGCAGCGGCCAGCAGTCCGACCACGGCGGCGTTCACGCCAAGGAGGGCTTTCTGGGCGAGCGGTGCGGCGCGGAGCCGGTCCCAAAACGGCAGCGCGCCGAGGATCAGCAGCGCCGACGGCACGAAGATCGCCACCAGTGCGATGGCCGCGCCCGCGAAGCCCGACGGTGGAACGAGGTGAACCGCGCCGAGATAGGCTGCGAAGGTGAAGAGCGGCCCCGGGACGGCCTGTGCGGCGCCGTAACCGGCCAAGAAGTCTTCACGCGCGACGAGGCCCGTCTCTACCACCTCGGCCTGGAGGAGCGGCAGCACCACATGGCCGCCGCCGAAGACCAGCGCGCCCGCGCGGTAGAAGCTGTCGATCATCTGCACGACCCCGCTACCGGTCGACGCCGCGGCGAGCGGAAGCGCTACGAGAAGCGCGAAAAAGGCGATGAGGAAACCGCCGGCCGTCCGGCGGCGGATCGGAATGGGGATGGCGTCATTGGCGCCGTCGTCGCGCGCGGTCGGGCGCAGCCAGGCGAGGCCGACGAGGCCGCCCGCGAGGATGACGAGTACCTGGCCGATCGCGGTTGGAATCAGCATGGCGAGGATCATGCCGCCGACGGCCACCGTGGCGCGTTCGGCATCCGGGGCGAGGCTGCGCGCCATGCTGAGGACGGCATGCGCGACAACCGCGACCGCAGCCGCCTTCAGCCCCGGTATCCAGCCGGTGCCGGCCTCGGCGCCGAAAGCGCCTGCGCCATAGGCAAAGACAACGAGGAGGATGGCCGAAGGCAATGTGAAGGCCGTCCAGGCCGCCAGCATCCCGAGGTAACCTGCACGCTGGAGCCCGATCGCCATGCCAACCTGGCTCGAAGCCGGTCCCGGTAGGAACTGGCAGAGCGCCACAAGGTCAGCATAGGCACGCTCGCTCATCCAGCGGCGCTGCACGACAAAGGCATCGCGGAAATAGCCGATATGCGCCACCGGGCCGCCGAAGGAGGTGAGCCCGAGGCCAAGAAAGACACGGAAGACCTCGCCGGCCGTCCCCGGATGCGCACCCGTCGCCTGCTCGCCTGCGCTCATCCGCCCATCCTCATGGCCCGCAGATGCACTACCGCTTTTCCAGGGTCTCGCCGAAGAGCTCGCGCGACTTCTCGCGCGCGACGCCCAGAGCTGTCTCCCCGAGCGGCGTCGCCCGGTAGAGCCGGCGCACGGCTCGTCCCACCCGGCGCTCCTCCGATACAAGGTATCCGCGCGCTTCCATGGACCGTAGCATCGGGTAGAGCGTGCCTGGGCTGATCCGATAGCCGTGTCGGCCGAGCTCCTCGATCATCCACTGGCCAAAGATCTCGTGCTCCACCGCGTGGTGCAGGACGTGAAGCCGGATGAAGCCGCTCAAGAGATCCTGATGCTCCATGTCCCTCCACCATACGCTCCAACCCGCACTATCGACACTCGACTACGGAACCCGACGATATCGGTAGGGGTTGGGCTGTCAACCGGTTTAATGATGACCCTGGCGCTCCGGTAGTGTCAGCCGGACTGTGGTGGAATTCCCGAGCGGTGGTTCAGGCTTCTTGCGCACGACCAACTGACCAGCTCTGTCCAACCCAACCAGATTGAATGAGTCCTTGCCGATGTCGATGCCGCCGACCGCGAGGTTTTCGGTTCTTCCTGTCTTCTTCGCACACAGCGCTGCTTCTCCTGGTGGCGCGGTTGATCCCGGTTCGGGATAACCCGACGTTGGGTAGGCAGCCGGCACATCCCATTTCCCGCCGTTCGGTTGTTGCGAGGTGCTGCGGCGCAGCTTACTCAGACCGGTCATTCGTACCCAACGCAGCCTATGGTTTAATGCGGTCTTGTTGGTCAATGGGCTTCGCGTGTCACAGAGACTGAGTTCTTAAAGCACCGCCAAATGAAGGGTCCTTTCATGAGCTGGATCTATTCGTCGCATGCCAGTCCCGCTCATGGAGCGTCGGCCAACTTGCGCTTTGCCGCGGCGATCAGCCGGGCGGCGAGTTTGCCGTAGATCTCGGCGATGGTGTCGTCGGCCAGCGCGATGGGCGTGCCCGCGTCACCGGCCACCCGCACGTCGAGGCTGAGTGGGATTTCCGCCAGAAGGGGCAGGCCAAGCTTCTCGGCCTCTGCCCGCACGCCGCCTTGGCCAAAGATATGCGCCTCGTGCCCGCAGTTCGGGCAGATATAGCCGGACATGTTCTCGATCAGGCCGATCACTTCGGTGCCGAGCTTGCTGAAGGCCACAAGGGCTTTCTGCGCGTCCAGAAGCGCCACGTCCTGCGGGGTGGAGACGACCAGTGCGCCGGTGACGTCGAAATAGGTGCACAGCGTCAACTGGATATCGCCCGTGCCCGGCGGCATGTCGACGATCAGCACATCCAGATCACCCCAGCGCACATCGTTGAGAAGCTGCTGCAAAGCGCCCATCAGCATCGGGCCGCGCCAGATCACGGCCTCGCCCTTGGGCAGAAGCAGGCCGATCGACATGAATTTCACGCCGTGCGATTCCAGCGGAAGGATGGCCTTGCCGTCAGGCGACATCGGCGGGCGGTCAAGCCCCATCATGCGCGGCTGGCTGGGGCCGTAGATGTCCGCGTCGAGCAGGCCCACCTTCCAGCCCTGCCGGGCCATGGCCACCGCGAGGTTGGAGGCCACGGTGGACTTGCCGACGCCGCCCTTGCCCGAACCGATGGCGAGGATGCGCTTGACGCCGGGGATGGTTTTCGGCTCGGGCTTGCCGGTGGGATGGCGGCCGACTTCCAGCTGCGGCGGCTCGCTTTGGCCGGATTGGGATGCGGCGGCGCGGGCCGCATGCGCGGTCACGGCAATCTGGACGTCCGTCACGCCGTCGAGCGTGCGCAGCGCGGCTTTCGCGGCCTGCTGGACGGGGGCGAGGGTGCGGGCGGTGGCGGCGTCGGGGGCTTCGATGACGAAGCGGACCTTGCCGGCGTTGATTTGGAGGGCGCGGACGAGGTCGGCGCTGATCAGCGTGCCGCCTCCGGGGAGGGGGACGGAGTGCAAGCGTTCGAGGATCGCTTCCTTGGTGAGGAGCATTCTGGCGTTCCTGTCTTGTGGGGGTGTCGCCGCATCGCTTTGAAAAACATCGCTAATTGGGCCGGGTCAGTTTTTGCGAGCGTGGTGGGCGAGGGTGGAGACGGGGGATTTCTGCCGCGTCGCAGGGGCGTGGGCGCGGATCGGACGGGGGCTGCCGCCTGCCATCGGGTGGTCCTTCGACGCCCGCTGGCAAGCGGGTGGCACGCGGGTGGCAAGTGGGTGGCAAGCGGGTGGCAAAAGCGCGCGGCGGCGTTACCTTGTGGAAAGGTTCGACACGGGCGGGCCGCGCCGATCCGCCGCGAAGGAGCTTTGGGGAAGAGGGTCACCGCAGCAAGCGTCAAGCGGCGCGGTCGCGGCGCAGGGAACTCGCCCAAGCGGCGATCGCCTCGGGGACGGGGGGCAGGTCCTGCGCCAGTCCATCCGCGAAGGCGTGGAAGGCGGCATGGTTGAGCGGGTTGACGCCCACCAGCACCGGCAGGCCGCGGGCCATCGCCTCGGCGATGACGGGCACGAAGCCACGGCCTTCGGCCTCCTGCTTGCCGAACTTGTTGACGAGCACGAGCTCGGCGCCGTCGAGCCGGTCGAGCGTCGCCGCCACCGCGGCCTCCAGCACCCCGGCATCCAGCCGGCAGCCGCGCGCGGCCGGGCCGCAATCCTCGCTGATGCGCAGGACAGGGCCATCGGGCAGGACATGTACATCCATGTCGCAGCGGGGCCGGTCGGCGCGCTGGGGGTTCGACTGGACGGTGCCGGCGAGGCTGAGGCCGCGCGCCTGCATCAGGGCCACGGCCTCCGCCAGGCAGGCATCCGTCAGGCCCTTGCCGGAGACCGAGACCGCGGCGAGGATCATGCCGACATCCCGACCGCGTCGGCGTCGGCGTCGCCTCGTGCGCGGCGGGCGGCGAAGGCGGCGTCGCGCCACCCCTCCTGCGCGGCGACATGGTCCCAGGCGAGCCCGGCCTGTTCCAGCCGGAAGGCGATCTCGGCCAGATCCTCGGCCGTGGGGGCGCCGATGCCGCGGGCCGAACCGGTCGGCAGGCCGGCACCGGCGGGCAGCGCCGCAACCGGGGCGCCGGCCCGAGCCTGTTCGACGGCGAGCCACAGGATGCGGGCGAGGCGTTCGTAGACCCGGTTCAGCCCGTCC
>SLKW01000203.1 GCA_007134405.1 Paracoccaceae bacterium | reverse complement strand
TTCGAGACACCTATGCTCTGGGCGTTCGGTTTCCTCGCGGTTTTCACTGTGGGGGGCGTGACCGGAATCGTTGTGGCGCAGGCGCCGGTCGACAGGACCTATCACGACACCTACTATGTCGTGGCGCATTTCCACTACGTGATGTCACTGGGGGCGTTATTCGCGCTCTTTGCCGGGATCTACTTCTGGCTGGGCAAGATGTCGGGCCGGCAGTACCCGGAATGGGCAGGCAAGCTGCATTTCTGGGCGATGTTCATTGGCTCGAACCTGACCTTCTTCCCGCAGCACTTCCTCGGCCGCCAGGGCATGCCGCGTCGCTACATCGACTATCCCGAGGCCTTCGCCTACTGGAACTGGGTCAGTTCGATGGGGGCCTTTCTCGCCTTCACGTCCTTCGTTTTCTTCATCGGCATTATCGCCTGGACGCTGCTCTACGGTCGGCGGGTTACCGCGAACAACTACTGGAATGAACACGCCGACACCCTGGAATGGACCGTGTCCACGCCGCCGCCGGAACACACCTTCGAAACCCTGCCGAAGCCAGAGGATTGGGACGCCGCACTTGGCCGGCGATAACCGGCTTCAATTCCAGCCGGCTGGTTCGATTGCTTGCGCTGCGCACGGATCAGCAGAGCGATGTTAGTGCCCGAACCGGTGGTCGATGGCAGGTTACGCACGAACCGACAACCCGACGGATACCAGCCCGATCAGCGCATGGTGGCCGCCCCACGATCACACCAAGTAACTGGAGCAAAGACCGATGATGCAATTACGTCTCTCCAACGACCGAACCGAGATCGACATGAACGTGCTTGCGACAGCCTTCGGGTTGTCCCGCGAAGCGCTTGACGGCGCCTTGAGCCTGGGCGCGATAAGCTACCACTACGAACTCGGACCCGGCGACACGGCCACACCGCGAACCGCGTTCCGCTCGACCGAGACCGGACAACGCGTCACGCTCGACCGGATTGGCAGGATCATTTTCCCGGATGACAACCTTTCGGCAGATACGCCTATGCCTTGCAGTGAGGCCTGTCAGCCGGATGCCGCCAACGCGCGCGCGGCAGACGCACCCGCTCCGATCGACCCAAGACAAGTCAGCGGCCAGTCCCCAGAGAATTCAGCCTCGCGGCGACTCGATGATCAACGAAGCATTGCGGGAAACATTCCTGCCAGCGACCCGGTCGCCATCAGCTTCGACGCGCCGCGGTCGGAGCTCTGACATTCAGGACGCACCATGATTGTTAAAAGAGCCGATCAGGTTCCCCGCCTGAAATCAAGTTCGTGGAGGTTGCTCCGGAGCAGTATGGAGCTGCATTCACCGGATCAACCCTATGAAACAGGTACTCTCGGGCGTCAAGCGGCGGTTCCGGGGCGGCGTCGCGCAGGAACTGATAGGCAGCCTCGAGATCGATGTCTTCGCGGGTGCCGCCCAGAAACGATCGGCCGCGTGACCGTAATTATTGCCAACCCGGTTCGTTCGTTCGCCGCGCGATTGGAATCCACCACGGTGACATTAGGTCGCAGCCACTTGCCCCAGATTGAACTGCATCATGCGGGTGGCCATATATGAGGCATAGCTATTCTCTTGCGCCATAACGGGCGACGTCCGGGCTTCAAGGGGCCGCTTCTGAACCGCGGCTAACCCCGCAGGGGCCGGGTCATTCTCGGCGCCAGCTGCGGGGCTTTGACGGATTTTCACCACTCATTCGAGCGACGAGACGGGGCGGCGAGATAGCGCGGCCGTCGTCTTCGGCGCTCTGGGACACACGGTCGTCGCGCCAACGGACCGATCCGTCCGGCAACGACCCTGATGACGCAGGAGATCGCAATGTCACGCAGTTCACGCACCTTGGACCCGTTCGCCGCGCGGATTCCGTTCCACGGCTGGGACGCGGCGAGTTTTGCCGCAGCCTTCTCGCGGCGCGCGAGCAGGGCGTTACGCCGTTGGCAGCAGCGCCGGACGATCCGGGCGCTCGAGCGGCTCAACGACTGGGTGCTCAACGATATCGGTCTCTCCCGCGGCGAGATACCGCGCTTCGTCGACGATCTCGTCGCCGATGATCCACGCCCCGCATCGCTGGCGCGGACGGCCGGTAAGTCGAAGCTTGGCGATGGCCCGAAAGGCTGACCGCGGCCCGGGTCCTGCCGGAGTCGCTTCGGCGCTCTCAATGGAAAGGTGCATGAGAGATGGGACGTATTGAATTCACGGACCGACCCCTCGGGGCGTTGCCCGGGCTGCGGCACGGCTTCGGTGCAAGTCGGGAGAGCCAGGCAGGTGAGGCTCTCGCGCGTTGGGAGGATGACGGGGGACGGGTGCGCGACCGGCCCTGGAGACTTTCACCGACGCAGATGCCGATCACTGCCCGCAACCGTGCCCAAAGGGCGACAGCCCGATGAAATTCCCCGTTTTCAGACAGTTGACTTGCCTTGTCGCAAGCCAACGCCTATGTTCGATCTCATGGCGACGCTCACTCCTCTGATCAGGCGCCGGGTACATCCCGGCTCGCTGCTGACGCGGTCTCTGCCCCGGGCAGAGACCGTCGCCTGCTGACGGCTCCCCCCGGGGGCACCCTCTCTCAGAACCAATGTCAGCCAGGCGGGCGCGAGCTCGCCGAGGAGTCATCATGCGTCGCTATCTCGAATTCCTGCACCCCGATGGGGCAGGAAGCTTTCTCGATCATCATCGCCCGAAACCTGCGCAGAAGCCTTGCGATGTTGCCGCCCTCCGCCCGATCCGGGCGGTGCTCGGCACCCGTGACTACTGGCAGCTGGCCGAGCATCGCCGCCGGTGCGAGGATCTTGGCGGTGCGCTCTTCTTGCGCCTTGCCCGTCTGATCCGCGCTAAGATGGCGGATGCCAATGTCGTCGATGCTGTTGCGCTTACGCCCGATGTGGTGACCGGCGCGTCTCGCGTCAGCTTCGCCCTCGACCGACGCCGGCTCGAGACGCGCAGCCTCTACCACTGGGGTTATCCGGACCGGGAGCGCAACACACTGCCCGTCGGCACCTTCCTCGGCGTGACGCTGATCGGCATGTCCGTCGGCGAGCGCATGCAATTGCTCGATGCGCAGGGCGTCGCAGGCGAGGTGCAGGTGGTGGCCGTGCACGCGCCTCACGGATCGGTTCCGACCGGGCGCGACTGACCGCCCGACCCCACGTATCCCCTCTTTCAACCTTCGGAGTTCGTCATGTCCCGTTCTCTTCGCCGCGCCCGCGCGGTCATCGATGCCACCCTGGTCGACCGGCTGGATTCGCTCGCCGGAGCCGCGCTCGCGCGCCTGCCTGAGACGGCCTATCCGCTGGTCAACAAGCTCAGCGCCGCGAAACTGGTCCCGCCCGCGCGCCTGCCGGGCGATGTCGTCACCATCGGCAGCGAGGTGGAGTACCGCGACGATCTCACCGGGCGGGCCCTGCGCGTGCGGCTGGTTTGGCCCGAACACGCGGACATCAGCCGCGGCTGCGTCTCGGTCCTGACCCCCGTCGGCGTCGCGCTCCTCGGTCTTTCTGCCGGAGACCGGTTCCGCTGGATCATGCGCGGCGGCGAGGAGCGCGCGCTGACCGTACTCGAGGTCGCGCCCGAGAGCCCCTCTCCAGCCGAGGCCTGACCCGGCCGGAGACCCGCGCTGTCGTAATGAAGGAAGATGGCGATGCATCGTCGGTTCATCCCCGCTGTTTGCGAGACCTGTCGCCGGACCGTGCCGCGCGCCGCGGCATGGCGCTGTCCGTCCTGCCGCACCGAGTTCACCGCCGTCGCGTCCGCGCACCCGTTGGGGAAGCGTCGCGCGCTGACGGATCGTCCCGCGATCCGCGCGAAGAACCACATCGCTGCGCCGCGAGATCCGAGGAGATTACCATGATCATGCTCCGGCGACTTGTCGCTCCCACCGTCTTCATTGTCGCACTTGCGGCACTGGCGAACTTCGGATCTGTAGCGAGCGAACGTTTCGGCATCTCTCCACTGAGCGATCAGGGACGAAATGCTCTCTGGATGGCGGGTTATCTGGGCATCGCCTGGCTGCTCAGTCGCGTGGCGGACCTTGTTCTGTCGCGCATGAGGCCGCGCAACCGGCCGGTGCCAAAACTTCTGCGCGACCTGGTCTCGGCGCTTCTGTTCATCGTCGCGTTCGTTTCGGGAGCGATGCTGCTGATGGGTCACAGCGCCGGCAGCGCGCTCGCGGGCTCCACCGTCGTGCTGGCGCTCCTGGGTTTCGCCATCCGCAACGTCGTCGCCGATACGCTTTCGGGCATTGCGCTCGGCCTCGAAGCGCCGTTCCGCATCGGCGACTGGGTCGACATCGAGGGGCTGGCGCGCGGACGGGTGATCGAGATCGGCTGGCGCACGACGCGGCTGCTCACGCGCGACTCGACCTACGTGATCCTGCCTAACAGCCAGATCTCGCGCCAGAGGATCGTGAACTACAGCGCCCCGCGCGCCGAGTTCAGGGTTCAGATGGAGATCGTGCTCGATCATGCCACCGCGGCGGACGAGGGCGCCGAGATCCTGCAAGCCGCCCTCCTGAAGGCCCCGCTGATCAAGCAGAGCCCCGCGCCCGACGTGCGCATCCAGTCGATCGAGACCGAGGGCGTGCGCTACGCCATGCGCTACTGGCTCGAAAGGTTCGATCACGAGATCGACGCCCGCGACGCGATCTGGCGCGAGGTGGATAAGGCGCTGCGCCGAGGGGGTGCATCAGCGCCAATTCGCCGAATCCGCGTCTTCGGCGATCCTTCTGCCGATCTCCCGCCAGAGACTGCGAAGGTTCGCGTTCTCGGCATCGGCACCGATCTTCACGGCCATGGAAGTGAACCGGAGCGTCCACGCGTGCGCGCCACGACCTGATCGAGCCACGCGATCGCAGGCCCTCAACGCCAGTTTCCTGTCATCCGTGCAATGCGCGCGGGTGGCGGGGTAGTCGCCCATCTTGCCGGAGCAGGAGGTCCATGATGTCCCAAGACCATGTCCGTCACCGGAAACGGAGCCGATAGGGCAAGAGCGGGTCACGCTCCGTTTCCGGGCACCGTACGAGACAACCGGAATAGTTAGAGGAGGATGCCATGAGCATTCGGTCACGCAGCGCAGTGAATGGCGCGCACGGCCCGAACTGCCTGGTCGAGATCATCGTCAGCCGTGTCCCCGTCAAGGCGCACAAACTGGAAAAACCTCTGCAAGCGACGGTAATTCGATCCATGCTGCGCGTCGCCCGGGAACTGGCTCGCCAGATGCGAAAGGTTCACCGTGCGCCCGT
>SLKW01000243.1 GCA_007134405.1 Paracoccaceae bacterium | reverse complement strand
CTCAGAAGTGCAGGCTCGGCCGAGGCGTTTGGATAGCGGCGGGTGATGTCGGTTCGCGGGGCGCCCCCCTGTCAGGTGCTTTTGCCAACTGCCGCCCGTGACGTTTGCTCAGGCGATGCCCTCGACGAGCAGCAAGTCGGTCTCAGCCGCGCGTTCGCGAAAGTGCCTTGCGGCCGCGTAGGCGTCGGCCTCGTAGAAGCGACGCGCCGCCTTCATGTGGTCGAACTCGACCACCATGAACGGGCCGCGCAGGCTGCCTTCACGGTGATCCGCCTCCGGGTTGCACACCAGGATGCGGCCTCCGGGCGCTCGGGGCCGACGTCTCGACGAGCTCGCGCGGCGGGAGCGGGTAGCGTTCGCCGGCTGGCAGGCGCTCCCAGCGTGCGCGCGTCGCCATGGTGTCGCAGATGCCGGCAATCGCGCCAAAGGCGAGATCGCGGCCTGCCATGTCAGTCGACATCCTCCTCGGCGGCTTGTGCCGCCAACCCGCCGAGAACCGCGCCCGCGGCCATCGCCCCCATCGACAGCACAACCGACCGGCCCGAAAGCGCCAGTTCCCAGCCGGGCGACAGGCGGCGCGGCAGCAGTCCGTAGTCGAGAAGGCCGGCGAGCGCCCCGAGCACGACGCCGTCGCGCACCATCTCGGCGGGCTCGGGCCGGCTGCGGTGGACGTGGAGGCCGAAAAGTGCGCCCCACATCATCCCGGCGAGGACGTTCGTGGTGCCGCCGACCCCGGTGCGCGCGAGATCTGCCTCTGCGGTGCGGGCGTCGTCGTCACCCCAGAGCCAGTGGCTCGAGGCGTTCACCGGGCGCACGGCCTCGCGGCCCTCGACCCTGGCGAATGCGGTGATCGCCGCCACGGAGGCGAGCGCGGCGCCGGCGCCGCAGAACAGCATGTATCGGGTCTGGCTCATGGGTCTCTCCTTCTGGAGGCTAACGGTGAGAGTGCGGCCTTTGTTCCACCACTGGCGGCGAGGACGGTCATGTGCTGTCTCCGTCCAGCGTCATCACCGCCACGACCATCGTCAGTCCGCCGAAGAGCCCGCCGCTCTGGACGAAGAAGTGCGCGGTCAGGAGTTCCACGCCCCAGTCTCACAGCCAGGTGTTTCCAGAGAAGCGCCGAGCCTCTTTTTTCTCCATCGCACCAGGACGAACCCGCATGACCCTCGCCTTCGCCCCCGAGCGGATCGAGCACTGATGGGATGGACAGCCCCACCCCGGGCAATGCGCTAAGGTGGCGTCATTGCTATGGATAAGGAGGTACACCATGCAGATCGCAACCATCGGGCTCGATATTGCTAAGAACATCTTTCAGGTGCACGGCGCTGACACAACGGGCGCCACAGTCCTCAGGAAACGATTGCGCCGAAATCAGGTACTGGAATTCTTCGCTGGGCAACCGCACTGCTTGGTCGGCATCGAGGCCTGTGCGACCGGGCACCATTGGGCACGGGAAATCGCCGCGCTCGGCCACGATGTGCGATTGCTGCCACCGCAGTATGTCAAGCCATACGTGAAGCGTCACAAGAATGACGCGGCCGATGCTGAAGCAATCTGCGAGGCAGCACACCGCCTATCTCAAGCAGCCGCGTGCGGTTTGCGTGGTCGGGCACCAAGGCAAGGAAGACGCGCTGCAGATCGTCCGTGTTCGAAGGCTGCTCCACGTCGAGCCTGGTTCTGTAGAAGAAATGGAGTTCGCCGGTCTCGACAGTTTTTGCCAACGGAGTCCTCCATGATCCTGACACGTCGCGTGGCGGGCAGGCGTCGGCCATTGCCGGTCGAAACGGCGGCAAGGACGGTCTGCGCGCGATCGCAGGGATTCGTTCCACGTTTTGGCCATGATCGGGTGGGCCGGTTGCATGGTGACGGCATGCCATGCCCTGGACCACGGCGTGCGAGCGGCGCTCACGGACCCCAGTCCTAAAAGACATTGCGGAGGATGTTATGGGCACGCGCGCGTGCTCGTCACTGGTGCCAATTCCCGGCGCGGGGGCTGCCAACCCGGAAATGACCAAATCTCCCCCATCGCCGCATCGGGAACAAAGCCGGCCGATTAGGGTTAATCAATATTTTCCGCCCCGCGTTTGATTCGAACGAAGCGGGGCGCAGCCAGACAATCGGGCGGCCGCGGCTCGGACCGCGCGCGTTGCTCCGCGGCTCGATTTCGCCCACGACGGGCAATTGATGCCCGTCGCCAAACCGATTCCAGCAGAGGAGATCTCCCATGCACACGAGTATCAGAAACTTGGCCATGGCCGCGGCGATGCTGACGCTTCTGCCGTTCGCCCCGTCCACGGCGGAAGCGCAGGACGCGCCCGGCGACTTCACTCACATCGTGGCCGAGGTCAGCCCGACGGTCGTCGCCATCATCGCGCAGCGGCTGGTCTCGCCGCGGGCGCAGCGCGAAGGGCCGCAGCGCGGCGGGCCCATGCGGCCGTTCCGCGGCCCCGAACCCGACGATGCGCCGCAGCAGGCCGCAGCGCAGGGCTCGGGTTTCGTCATCAGCGAAGACGGCCATATCGTCACCAACAACCACGTCATCCAGGAGGCGACGGAAATCGAGGTTCTCCTGGCCGACGGCTCGCGCGTGCCGGCCGAACTGATCGGCACCGACCCCGCCACCGACCTTGCCGTTCTGCAGGTCGACGAACTGACCGAAGGCGCCTCCGTCGCCTCGTGGGGCGATTCAGAAGCCCTGCTTCCCGGCGCCTGGACCATCGCCATCGGCAGCCCCTTCGGCCTGGGCGAGACGGTAACGGTGGGCGTGCTCTCGGCGCGCTCGCGCGACATCCGGTCTGGCCCCTACGACGAATTCCTGCAGACCGACGCATCGATCAACCAAGGCAACTCGGGCGGGCCGCTCTTCAACACCCAGGGCGAGGTGATCGGCGTCAACACCGCCATCTTCTCGCCCACGGGCGCGAATGTCGGGATCGGCTTCGCCGTACCTTCGCGCCTGGCGACGCTGGTCGTCGATCAACTGATCGAGGAGGGTGAAGTGCGCCGCGGCTTCATCGGCGTGAGCCTGCAGCCGATGACCGAAGTGCTGGCCCAGGCGATTGGTCATGACCAGGCGCAGGGTGTCCTCGTCTCGCAGGTGGTTCCGGACGGCCCCGCCGACGACGCCGGCTTGCAGATGGGCGACATCATCCTGCAACTCGACGGCGAGGACACCGAGATGCCGCGCGATCTTTCGATGGCAGTGGCGGAAATCGCGCCCGACACCACGGCGGTCCTGACCATCCTGCGCGGCGACGAGGAAATGGAGATCGAGGTGACGGTCGGCCTGCGCGACGCGCGCGAGCGACCGCGCCCCATGGCCGATGCGCCCGAGGACGCGGCCCCCGAGGAAGAGCGCCTCGGCCTGGCGCTGACACCGCTGCCCGGTGCGATCCGCCGCGAACTGGGACTCCCCGACGATTTCGGCGCGATGATCCAGCGTGTGGTCCCCGGAAGCCCGGCGCACGAGGCGGGCCTGCGGCGCAATGACGTGATCCTCGAGGCCGGCGCGCAACCGGTCGAGGAGCCGGGAGACATCGCGCAGGCATGGGCGCAGGCGCGCGAGGAGAACCGCCCGCTCCTGATGCGGGTGATGCGCGGCAATGCCTCCCTCTTCGTGGCCGTCAGTCCGTGAACCGAGTCTGTCCCGGCGCCGGACAAGCGGACCGTGTCGGGGCACCTGCAAGGACGCGCGCGTGCGCGCCCTCGCCCGCAGACCCCGGCTGCCGGGGTGCGTTCGATAAGGTTAACAAAAAATACGAAGACTTGACATATCAACATCTTGCGACGATTCTCAAGCTTGAGCAACCTCGCGTCGGCGTCCGCCGGCCGTCGTCAGTCCAGCGCAGAAACTCCGAGTTCGAGCGCCCTGCGGATCGCGGCCGCGAGCCCACAGACGTCCTGACCCTCTTCTTCTACGCCGCCCCAAGCGCCTCCTCGGTTTGGGTCCGCGTGGTCGAGGAAGGCTCGGGCGCCATCGCCGAGATCGAACTTACCGGCAACCTTCCCGCCGGCACACCACTCCTGAGCCCCCCAGTTACATGAGTAAGCGCGACGGCGTGACCCTAGACGGCGAGGCTTGAAGGCTGGCCAAGGTCGCCGTCACCGGCACTATGGTGCGCGCCATCCTTGCTAAGATCCGTCGATTGCGAGCGCCACCGCCTGATCGTCGCCCGTGATCCTCTCTTCGCCGAGGAGCAGACGACCCGCCGCCGACCCTGCATTGCCGAATTCGAGGCCATGGCCGAGAAGATGGTAGGCAGGCTCGATGCCCTCGACGCCGGCAAGACGGCCAGGGGGCCGGCGCGCCTCCGACCGCGGCGCTTACATCCGCTTCACCCGCGCCGTCGCAGAAGCCGAGAAGACCCGCTTCCTCAAGCCCGACTTCACCGCCGACCGCTTCTCCTGGTCAGTGGATGAGATGCCGTCGCCGAGGCGCAATTGTTCGACGGCGAGCTAGCGCTGATCACCAATGCCCCCGACCTGACCCCCGCCGGCGCCTTGGCGCGAAAAAAGGGCGCTCGCCGACATCGAGCGCGGCTTCCGAGTGCTCAAGTTCGACATCGAGATCGCCACCGTCCACCACCGCTGGCCAGACCGCATCCGCGCCCACGCCCCACCGGCAGCGACGAAACTGCTTGGCGAAGCTGTTGCGCATCCGTCATGTCGAAGGCTAGCACCGTCACCGGCGCGGTGGCGCCGAGGCATTGAAGCAGCTAGCCGCCGCCAGCACCATGCCGGAGCTGCCCCCCAGGAACAGGGCGCAGCGCCCGGAGGGATCGCGCATCCGGGCTCTCCCTGACAGCCCGCGGGGTTTTGGCCCCGCATGTGCCTCAGTGCTCCGCGAGCACCTCGCCGTCGGCAAAGTAAAGATGGAACTGGTACAGCGGTTCCTGGAACGGGCCCACTCCGTCGGGCTTGTATTCCATGTCGATCCGCGTGATCGGGGGGGTCTGCATGCCGGTGGCGATCCCGGTCCAGGCGGCGCCAGAGGCAAGTTCAGTGGCCAGGAACATGTATTCGACGCAGACAACCCGGTCGTCGATCACGCAGTAGATCGGCCCTAGCGGCAGGTGCGCCCGCTCGGCCCAATGCGCGCCCATTTGCGGCACTTGCGGGCTGATCGGCACCGCCTGGGGCGCGATTTCGGACAGCAGGGGCAGATGTGAGAGCCCGTCCGCAGCCGCCGGTGCGGCAAGGGCAAGGCAGGCGGCAACGCGCGCAACCTTATGCAGTTTCATCGGTCTTTCCTCCT
>SLKW01000317.1 GCA_007134405.1 Paracoccaceae bacterium | reverse complement strand
TGACCTGGCCGCTTTTCGCGGCGCTGCTCGTCGGGGCCGCGGTGGGTGCGACCTTCCAGTTTCTCCTGACGAAATGGACCGCCTGATCAGGCCTGCTTGCCTGCGGCCTTCTCGGCCTCCGATCCCTGCAGGATGAAGCGCTTGTCGCAATAGGGGCAATCGATCCAGCCGGCGTCGGGCGGGATCGACAGCCAGACGCGCGGGTGTCCGAGCGCGCCCTCGCCGCCGTCGCAAGCGATACGGCTTGCGGTTACGATTTCTGTCGCGGGGGCGGGATGCGCGGGAAGGGCACTCATCTTTGTCCTCGGCTCACATTGCCCGGGTCCGGGCCTGGGGCTTGCTTGTCACTGCCGGCGCTTCGGCCTAAGCAGACGCCTCATTGATACCGAATTGTCCGGCAGGAGCAAGATGAGCGGGACCGCCATCGAAATCGAAGGGCTGCGCAAGGTCTATGCCGCATCCGGCAACAGTGCGGCGAAGGAGGCGTTGACGGGCATCGACCTGACCGTGCCCGCGGGCGCGATCTTCGGGCTTCTGGGGCCGAACGGGGCGGGCAAGTCCACGCTGATCAACATCCTGGCCGGACTGGTCGTGAAGACCTCGGGGCGGGTGCGCATATGGGGTTTCGACCAGGACGCCAACCCCCGCCAGTCGCGCGCCGCGATCGGGGTGATGCCGCAGGAATTGAACATCGACCCGTTCTTCAGCCCCCGCGACGCGCTCGAGGTGCAGGCCGGGCTTTACGGCGTCCCCAAGCGCGAGCGGCGGACCGACGAGATCCTGCGGCTGATCGGGCTCGAGGACAAGGCGGAGGCCTATGCGCGGACGCTCTCGGGCGGGATGCGGCGGCGGCTCTTGCTGGGCAAGGCTTTGGTGCATTGGCCGCAGGTCCTGGTTCTGGACGAGCCCACCGCCGGGGTGGATATCGAACTGCGCCAGATGCTTTGGGAAAATGTCCGCCGGCTGAACCAGCAGGGAATGACGATCATCCTGACCACGCATTACCTCGCGGAAGCGCAAGAGATGTGCGACGAGATCGCCATCATCGACCACGGATCGCTGATCGTGCGCGACACGACCGCCGCGATCCTCGACCGGATGGAGGGAAAGACCCTGCTTGTGCGGACGGCCGGCGCGGTCGGCACCCTGGACCTGCCGGCCGGCGTGACGCGGGAAGACCGCGCCGATGGATGGCTTGCCTTCAGTTATCCGCGCAGCCGGGTCGATGCGGGCCACATCCTGACCGCGCTTGGGTCCGCCGGGGTCGAGATCCGCGACGTCTCGACCGCCGAGCCGGATCTGGAGGATGCCTTCCTGGCGCTGACCGGCACGCGCTGAGCCGGATATCCGGCCCTTGCAATCCGGTTAACAGAAAAACTGTTTCCGTTTTGAATCATGACCTTGCGCGGTTGTGCAAATTTGCACGCGGCCCCCTTTCGCTCAGCTTCGGACCGGGGCCGGGGGCTGGGCCGGGGCACTTTCGGCCGGCGCGCGATCGCCTTCGCCCAAGACCGGGGCGGGACGGTCGGCGGCGCAGCGCTCGCCATCGATGACGAAAGGCGAGCGCACGCCGCGATGCGGGCCGAGGTCAAGCTGCATGCCCCGCGCCTGGACCTGCGGATCGGCGAAGACCTCGGCCATGTCGTTGATCGGCCCGGCGGGCACGCCCTCGCGCTCGCAGGCCTCCAGCAGATCGGCCTTCGTGCGCTGACGCGTCGCCACGCTCAGCGCCTCGGACAGGGCGGGACGGTTGGCCACCCGCTCGGCGTTGCTGCGATAGGCCGGATGCTCGATCAGCGCCTTGAGGTCGAGGATCCGGCACAGCCGGTGATACTGCGCGTCGTTGCCCGTCGCGATGATCACGTGTCCGTCCCGGCATTCGAACACCTGGTAGGGGGCGAGATTGGGATGGATGTTGCCCGTGCGCCCCGGCGGCGTGCCGGTCGAGAGGTAGTTCATCGCCTGGTTCGCCATGACCGAAACCGCGGAATCAAGCAGGCTCATGTCGATATGCGCGCCCCGCCCGGTGCGCTGGCGCTCGTGCAGCGCCGCAAGGATGGCGGTCGTCGAATAGATGCCGGTGACCAGGTCGGTGACCGCGACGCCGACGCGATGCGGCTCGCCTTCCACCGGGCCGGTGATCGACATCAGGCCCGACATGCCCTGAATGATGTAGTCGTAACCCGCCCGGTGCGCATAGGGTCCGTCCTGCCCGAAGCCGGTGATCGAGCAGTAGATCAGGCGCGGGTTCAGCGCCGAGAGGCTGGCATAGTCGAGTCCGTACTTGGCGAGCCCGCCGAGCTTGAAGTTCTCGATCAGAACGTCGGCACCGGCGACGAGATCGCGCACCTTCGCCTGCCCCTCGGGCGTGCGGAAATCCGCCACCACCGAGCGCTTGCCGCGATTGGCCGAGTGGAAATAGGCGGCGACCGGCTGGCCCTCGCGGTCGATGAAGGGCGGGCCCCAGCGGCGGGTATCGTCGCCCTCGGGCGCCTCGACCTTGATGACCTCGGCGCCGAGGTCGGCAAGCGTCTGGCCCGCCCAGGGGCCGGCCAGGATGCGCGCAAGCTCGATGACCCGCAGACCTGCGAGGGGACGTGCACTCATCCCGGCGCTCAGTCCCGCGCTTCGGCGATGGCAGCCTCGAAATCGGCGAAGCTCATGTTGCCGAAGGTCGTGCCGTTGATGACGAAGGAGGGGGTCGAGCGGATGCCGTATTCCTCGGCATTGATGCGGTAGACCTCCATCAGGGCGGCGGCCTTGTCGCGGTCGGCGAGGCAGGCGTCGAGTTGCTCGTTGTCCATGCCCGCGCGCCGGCCGATGCGGCGCAGATTGTCGGCCACGACCGCGCCGTCGCTCGAGCCCGCCCATTCGCGCTGGTTCTGATAGAGCATATCGACCACGCCGTGATAGCGCTCGGGCCCGCCGCAGCGCGCCACCAGCGCCGCCCAGAGCCCGTAGGCGTCGAAGTAGACCTCGCGCTTGATGTACTGGACCTCGCCGGTCTCAACGTAGTTTTCCATGATTTGGCGGAAGACGCCCTGGTTGAAGGTCGCGCAATGCGGGCAGGTGAACGAGGAATACTCGACGATCGTCACCGGAGCGTCGGGGTCACCGAGCGCCATGTCGACCACGCCCGACGTGTCGATCGACCCCGCGCCGGTCTGCGCCTGGGCCGAGGTCACGCTCGCGATCTGGGTTGCGCCCACGCCTTCGGCAGGCTGGTTGGCCGACCAGAGCGCGTAGCCCCCGACAGCAAGGGCGGCCGCCGCCACGGCGGCGATCACGGGTGTCTTCTTCATCTTCAATCCTTTCCTTCCGCGCCGGCCGTCTGAGCGGCAGCGCCATCGTTCTGATTTTCTTCCGCCAAAGAGCGCGTCAGCACGTTCGTCGCCAGACGATCGAGCGCTTCCTTCAGCCCGCTGTCGGTCACGCCTTCTGTCAGCCCGCCGACGACCCCGCGGGCATGCGCCAGCTTTTCAGGCGACGGAGTGCCGATATTCGGCCCCTCGAATCGCGGCGCCGGTTCGGCGAAGCCCTGCGCCGCGGTCTGGGTGACCTGGATGCGCGCGATGGCGGCAAAGCCGTAGGCGGCGTTCACGCGGTCCTTCAGCCTTGGCAACTGCATCTGCACGAGCGGCGCGGCGGCACCGGTCGCCAGTATCGTCAGCGTCGCGCCGAAGCCGCCCTGCGCGTAGCTGACCTTGACCGGCCGGCAGAGCGCGGCGATGTCGCGGCCCGCGATCTCGGCCCAATGGGTGAGCACGCGCGAGGTGCTGAAGCCCCGCGTTTCGCCGGCTTTTCTGATCCGCTCTCGCAACAGGCCGGCGGCCGGCTCGAAGCCGCGCATGCGCCGCGCGGCGCGGGGCGCGCGCTGCAAGGCGTCGTCATCGGTGTTTCGTGGCGTTCTCATGCGACGGACCTGCAGGGGCGGGGTGCTTTTCTCTCTCGCGCCCCTATTCTACTGAGTTCGGCGTCCAAGACCAGAGGGCGGCAGGCACGGTGGTTGAAGAATGCGTGACAGTCCTGAAGCAATCGATACCGAGGCCGCCGCGGCAGCGCTCCTGCGCTGGTACGATCATGCCGCACGGATCCTGCCCTGGCGGGTGAGCCCGGCGGCACGGGGTGCCGGCGCGGTCCCCGATCCCTATCGGGTCTGGCTTTCCGAGATCATGCTGCAACAGACCACGGTCGCGGCGGTCCGCGATTATTTTCACCGCTTCACCACGCGCTGGCCGGATATCCAGGCGCTCGCCGCCGCCGAGGATGCCGAGGTCATGGCCGAATGGGCGGGGCTGGGATATTATGCGCGCGCCCGCAACCTGATGGCCTGCGCACGGGCGATCTCGGACGCGGGCGGCCGCTTTCCCGAGGACCGCGCCGCCCTGCAAGCGCTACCGGGTATCGGCCCCTATACCGCAGCAGCCATTGCCGCCATCGCCTTCGATCACCCCGAGACCGTGGTCGATGGCAATGTGGAACGCGTGACGGCCCGGCTGTTCGCCGTCATCGACCCCCTGCCCCGCGCCAAGCCACAGCTCGCCTCGCTGGCCGGGAAGCTGACGCCCACGAAGCGTCCGGGCGACTTTGCGCAAGCGATGATGGACTTGGGCGCGACAATCTGCACGCCCCGCAGCCCGCGGTGCCAGGACTGCCCGATCGCCGGGTTCTGTGTTGGCCGTTCCCTCGGGATCGCAACCGATCTGCCGGCCAAGTCGGCGAAGCCGGCCAAGCCGACGCGACGCGGCATCGCCTATGTCGCGCAACGCCGCGATGGCGCGCTGCTGCTGGAAACCCGGCCACCGAAGGGGCTGCTCGGCGGCATGCCCTGCTTTCCGACGACGAACTGGACGGAAGATGCACCGGATCCGGCCCCTCCGATCCCGGCCGATTGGCGCCTGATAGACGGCGAGGTGCGCCACACCTTCACCCATTTTCATCTGCGCCTTCAGATCGCCGTCGCGCACACCGCTCTGGCAGCAAGCCCCGAGCGCGGCGACTTCCGCGCCGCGCCAGATCGCGCGGCGCTGCCGACCTTGATGCGGAAATGCTGGGAACACGCCAAGCCGCACCTGCTTGACATCTAGCTGACGCTCTTCACCGCGCGTTGTGTCATGACCCTGGCGAGATGCGCGCGATACTGCGGCGTTCCGTGCAGATCCCCGATCATGCCTTCGGCCGGGAGCGACAGGTCCGAAACGGCGTCGGGGTCGAAATTCTGCGCAAGCGCCTCTTCCGCTTCGGTCCAGCGGAAGAC
>SLKW01000131.1 GCA_007134405.1 Paracoccaceae bacterium | reverse complement strand
CGGGCCAGAGCCGGGGCAGGGCGGTCATGGCGGCGGTCATGGCGCCGCTTCCACCACGGGGCCTGAGGCCGGAAGCCGCCCGCCCTGGCGGATGGGGGTCACTGTCTGGGCCCGGCCGGTGCGGTCGTCGGTTTCGACGAGGACACCGGACAGGGTCGCTTCGCCCAGGGCCGGTTCGAAGCGTTTCGAGGGCATGCCGGTGACGAAGCGGCGCATGGGCTCGTCCTTCTGCATGCCGATGACGCTGTCGTAATCGCCGCACATCCCGGCATCGGTCAGATACCCGGTGCCGCGCGCCAGGATCATCGCATCGGCGGTCGGAACATGCGTATGCGTGCCGACGACGAGGCTGGCGCGGCCGTCGCACCAGTGGCCGATCGCCATTTTTTCCGAGGTTGCCTCGCAATGCACATCGACGAGGACTGCGGTCGCCTGCCCGCCGAGCGGATGGGCGCGCAGAACGGGCTCGACCGCGCTGAACGGGTCGTCGAAGGGCCGCTTCATGAAGATTTGCCCGAGGACCTGCGCCACCAGGACCCGGCGCCCGTCGGCCAGCGTGAAGAGCCGCGCGCCTTTGCCCGGCGCGACCTTTGAAAAATTCAGCGGGCGCAGCAGGCGCGGCTCGTTCTCGATGAAGGGGATGAGCGACTTCTGGTCGAAGGCGTGATCGCCCAGCGTGATGCAGTCGGCGCCGGCTTCGAGCAGGAGTTTCACATGGTCGGGCGTGATGCCCGCGCCTGCGGTCGCGTTCTCGCCGTTGATGGCGATGAAATCGAGCCGCCAGTTTCGACGCAGGGCGGGCAGGCGCTCGGCCACCGCCTTGCGCCCCGCACGCCCCACGACATCGCCCAGAAAAAGGATCCTCATGCCGCAGACCTAATCCGCGACGCCGCGCGAGGGAAGCCGATTCGCGCCCTCAGCCGCCCGTGGCCTCCGACGCCTGCGCGGCGCGCAACTGGCCAATGCGGAAGATGCAGGGATCGCTCGGCAGTTGCGGCGGCTCGGTGCAGAGGCCGCGGGCGACCGTCCAGGCGGCCAGCACCTTGGGCACATAGTCGCGCGTCTCGGCGTAGTTGGGCACGCCGCCGGCGCGCTGCACCGCGCCTTCGCCGGCATTGTAGCCGGCAAGCGCCAGGACCACATCGCGGTCGAACTGACGCATCAGCCAGTCGAGATAGGCGACGCCGCCGGCGATGTTCTGCGTCGTGTCGAAAGGGTCGGTCACGCCGAAGCGCTGCGCCGTCGCCGGGATGAGCTGCATCAGCCCCTGCGCGCCGGCATGGCTGACCGCATCCGCCCGGCCCGAGGATTCGACCGCGATCACGGCCAGCGCCAGCGCGGGCGAGACGGCGGTGCCGATCGTCGCGCGCAGGATGTCGTTGCCATGCGCCTCGGCCATGCGCTGCAGGGGCTGCATCCGGGGTCGTGGCACCGCGCGGCCGTTCGGGCCGTCGTCAAGCGCGCGGATCGCCAGCTGGAACCGCCCGCCGCTCGCGCCGCGCTCTGGGGGGACGCGTTCCCAGAACCAGGCGAGGCTGCCTGACGGCGCGCGCGGGGCTGCCGGGATCGTGGGGGCGGCGCGTTCCTGTCGGACTATGGGGGGCGGCGGGGCCAGGCGGCGCGCCTGTTCCTCGGGGTCGATCTGGACGGTTATGCGCGGCCCGGTGCCGGACGGCGCCACGGTGACGCGGCGAAAGGTGAAATCCTCCGCCGCGGCGACGAGCGGCGCCGTCCCGAGGGCCACCGTCAGAATGAAGGCGCATGCGCGGCTGCCCATCATGTCCTGCCTCGAAGTTATTGTTCGTTGGCCTGCAGCCTAGTTCGGAGCCTGGAATCCGGCAAAGGATTGTGTCGTCGAGCAGGGGATAATCAACCACGGCGTGTAATTCGGTCACAGCCCGGCTCGCGTAACGCGCGATTAACCATGCCACGACTCGACCCAGAATTGCCGCATTGCCGCCACGCTCTGTCAGGATAACGGGTTCAGCCAAGCAGGGGCTCGGGTCCAGACGACCCGTTTCAGGACCCGACGCGCGGCGACTGAACTGTAACACATCTGGGGTGAGACCAATGAAACTCTTTGACCTTATCAAGACCTTTTCGAAGGACGAATCCGGCGCCGTGACCGTGGACTGGGTCGTGCTGACAGCTGCTATCGTTGGCTTGGGTATCGCGGTGATTGCTGCGGTGAGCGGTGGTGTGCGCGGGATGGGCGGTAGCATTGCGACTGCATTGGATACGAACGCGCCCACGATTTCGTTCGAGGGGATCCACACCGGAACTCCGCCCACCGAGTGATTAAACATAAGATTTAGATGTCGAGGTCGTGAGCGCCGCGCCCCGATGGGCGCGGCGGTACCCTTTAGAATAGTGAATCGGATTATTTTCTCAGCGCTCACAGGTCGCATCACGTGCCTGTGCGGGAAAAATGAGGAGCCGTGTGATGCGTGTTGCCCAAATTTTCGTTCTTGCTACTGGAGTCGGCATCGCCGGCTTTGGCGTTTACATGGCGCAGGCCTACGTCACACAAACCGAACAGGCTGTAGCTGCCGCACGCGCTGAGCAGGCTCAGCGTCCGGTGATCGAGACGATTGAAGTGCTGGTCGCGAACCGGCCCTTACGCTATGGGGAACCGATTGGCACCGACGACGTGCGCAAGATTGTCTGGCCCGCCAATGCGGTGCCTGCCGGGGCGTTCAAGGAACTCGACGCGCTGATCCCAGATCCGCGCCGTCCGCGAATCGCGCTGCGGGCGATGGAGGCGATGGAGCCGGTGCTGGCGGTCAAGGTCAGCGAGCCGGGCCAGCCCGCCGGCATCGCCGCGCGGCTCTCGCCCGGAATGCGGGCCTTTACCATTCGGGTCGACGCGGGCAGCGGGATCTCGGGCGATCTGCGCCCCTCTGACCTGGTCGATGTCTACTGGACCGGCCGCGCGGGGGACGATGGCGAGGTGACGCGACTGATCGTGAGTGGCCTGCGCACCATCGCACTCGACGATATCGCCGATCAGGACCGGAACATCTCGGGCACCCCGCGCACAGTCACCATCGAGGCGGCGCCGGAAGTGGTGGCGACGTTGGCGCAAGGGCAGGCGACCGGCCGGCTGTCGCTTTCGGTGGTCGGCCTCGATGACAGCACCGATCTGGCCACCTTCCAGATTGACCGCCGGCGGCTTCTGGGGGTCGAGGCGCCGGTTCAGGCGGTCACCGAGCGCTGCACGATCCGCACGCGCCGCGGCAATGAACTCGTCGAGGTCGAAATCCCTTGCACAAACTGAGGTTGTATTTTCGCAACAGGGTCTGCACCATATATTGTGTACGAGTCTCTGCCAGAACAACATCAAGTGCATATCTGGCGAAGCAGATATCAGGAATTCGGCGTTAACATATTGATTCTTGAAAACAAAGAAGCGCTTCCGCATCATTGTGCCATACGGGGCGTCAGACCTCGGGCATACGTGACGTGATCACAGAGGCAGGCGCGCATGACAGCCAGGACTTCTATCGCAACCGCCCTCGTCGCCCTTGCGTTGGGTTTCGGGGCTGGCGTGTTTTCGCCCGCCGGCGCACAGTCGGATACCTTGCGCATCGCCAACGGTGTGTCGACGCAGACCATCAGCGTGGCCATGAACCGCGCGGTCATCGTCGACAGCGATGTCGCCTTCACCGAGTTGTCGATCGCCAATCCGGGCATCGCTGATATCTCGACCCTCTCGGACCGGTCGATCTATGTGCTGGGCAAGGCGCCCGGGCGCACGACACTGACGGTTCTGGGTGCGGATGGCACCCTGATCGCCAATATAGAGGTGCATGTCGCGCCCGATATCGCCGAGTTTCGCGAGCGCCTGCGCCAGATCCTGCCCAGCGAACCGATCGAGGTGCGCACCGCCAATGACGGCATCGTCATGTCGGGTGTGGTGTCGTCGATCGGCCGGCTTGATGCCGCGCTGCAACTGGCCGAGCGCTATGCGCCGGGCCGCGTGTCAAACCTGATGAGTGTCGGCGGCACGCAGCAGGTGATGCTGAAGGTGCGCTTTTCCGAGGTGAACCGCGACGTGTCGCAGCGGCTGGGGTCGAGCTTTGCCGTCGGCAACAATTTCGCGCAGCTGCCGCGCGGTGCCACCCAGGTTGACGGGGTCGGCACGCTGACCACCCGCTTCAACGTGGGCAGTCTGCAGTTCCAGGTCCTGCTGGAGGCGCTGGAAACGAACGGGTTGGCGCGCACGCTCTCCGAGCCGAACCTCACCGCGCTGTCCGGGCAGGAGGCGCGCTTCCTGGCTGGCGGCGAGTTGCCGATACCGGTGCCGGGCGACGAAGGGCGGATCACGATCGAATATCGGCCCTTCGGCGTCGAGTTGACCTTCACGCCACGGGTTCTCGACGGGGATGTCATCAACCTGATGCTCAACGCCTCGGTCAGCGACATCGACCAGAGCGTCAGCACGGCCATCGCGGGCATTCCCGTGCCAGGCTTCCGGACCCGCAGCACCTCGACCACGGTGGAGTTGCGCGACGGCGAGAGCTTCGCAATCGCCGGGCTGTTGCAGGACGATTTCTTCGGGAACAACCGCCAGGTTCCGTGGCTGAGCCAGTTGCCGGTCCTGGGCGCGCTCTTCCGCAGCACCGATTTCCGCCGCAACCAGAGCGAACTGGTGATCTTCGTCACCGCGCATCTGGTCACTCCCACGCGCGGCGAGGCGCTGGCTATGCCGACCGACCGCGTGCGTCTGCCGACGGAGGCCGACATCTTCCTGCGCGGCCGCTTGCAGGGAACCGGGCCCGCCGCCGAGGTGGCGCGCCAGGATTTCCGCGGCGGCTACGGCTATATCATGGATTGATGGAGCGGGTCTGATGCAGATATCACGCCGAATGCTGTTGCTGGGAATGGGGGGGGCGGCCCTGTCCGGCTGCACAATGAACGAGGTCGGTGCGCAACTCGACCAGACCGGGCATGGCGCTGCCCAGGCTCACAACCTGCGCGTCCAGACCGGGCAGATTGGCTATGCCCAGGCGCTTGGCCAGAGGTTCGCAGCCGAAGTCCCCACGATGGTAAACTTTGCCTTCGACCGCGCCGAGCTGGACGTCGAGGCGCAAGCGATCCTCATGCGGCAAGCGCACTGGATCCGGCAGTTCCCCGAAGTGACCTTCCGTGTCTATGGCCACACTGATCTGGTGGGCAGCGCGCAATACAATCAGGCACTGGGGCTGCGTCGGGCACGCGCCGTCGTCGATTTCCTGGTGCGCAACGGGGTGAACCGCTCGCGCCTCGAGGCAGTGGTCTCG
>SLKW01000191.1 GCA_007134405.1 Paracoccaceae bacterium | reverse complement strand
GATTGAGGGGGCAGGGGCCCTGAACCGCGTTTCGCACGCGAAACGCGGTGTTCGGCGAACGGATGGGATTAGGGCGACGGGTTTTCGGTCCGGGCCTCTCGGTTCGGGTCCCCCCAGAGCCCGCCCAGACGCTTTCGCGTGGCGGCGTCCCGCGACAGGATGCGGTGCTGCTGTCGCTGTCCGGCAAGAAAGGCCGCCCGGATCAGCCAGTCCTGCCAGGGATACCTGCCGTTGATCACGTAGCGGGTCGAGGCGACGTGACGCCGTATTTCCTCGCGCAGCTGCCTCCTGACCCGGTCGGGCCAGGCCTCGGGGTCGGGGGCGCCCATGAGGCTGACAAGCTCGGCCCCCGCGCCGAGGCCGCGGGCCAGGCCCAGAAGCTGGCGCATTCGCTGCCGCGCGGGCGCGACGCGATGGTCGATGCGCAGCCCCGGCGCATACCAGAGCGGGTATCCCCCGGCGGCAAGGCGGCAGCCGATCTCGACATCTCCGCCCGAGACATGCCCGACGCCCGTGCGGTCGGCCAGATAAGGTTTACGCGTCCAGCCCACCGCGGCGAGTGCGCGCCTGTTCAGGACGACCCCGGCGCCGACCAGGTTGCCGACCATCCTGGGCGCGTCGCCGTAGGCCTGTTCGGCGAAAAGCCAGCCATGCCGCTTCAGATGCGGGGGCGGGGGGACACCCCAGTCCGGCAGGACGCGCCCGCCGAAGGCGCCTGCCTCGGGATGGGCGGCGGCGAAGCGCAGGGCCTCGGCCACCCAGTCCGGCGCGACGATGCAGTCGTCATCGACGAAGGCCACCCAGTCGGCCACGCTTTCGCGGATGCCCCGTAGTCGGGCGGGGGTCAGGCCCTGCGTTCTCTCCACAATGCGCCGCAGGCCGGGGGGGCTGTCGCGCGCGGCCCAGGCGGCGACCACACCGGGCGTGGCGTCGGTGGAATTGTTGTCCACGACCGTCACGCGCCATCCCTCGTTGGCACCCCGCTGCGCGGCGAGCGCGGCCAGGCAAGCCTGCAGATCGGCGGCGCGGTTGTAGGTGCAGATCACGATATCGAGCTGGGTCATCGCGAGGGTCCGGGCGGGGGGGCCTGTTCGGCGCCTGTGGGCGCGCCGGGGCGGCTCGAAAGGAATGCTGCCAGCTGCGTGCCGACCGCGTCGAGCGAGGCGAATTCGGCGACCCGGGCGCGGGCGCGGGCGGCCATGCGGGCGCGCAGGTCGTCAGTGAAGAGCACCCGCTCCAGCGCCCCCCGCAGGGCGGCGGCGTCGCCCGTCGGCACGACCACGCCGCCGTCGTCGGCCTCCCGCGGGAAGATGTCGCGCACGCCGGGGGCGGCCGCGGCGACCACCGGCAGCCCGCAGGCCAGCGCCTCGAGCGGGGCCACGGGAAAGCCCTCGTGTCGCGAGGCCAGGACATAGGCATCGGCCGCGGACAGCTCGCGCCGTATCTCGGCCCGGTCGTTGACGTAGCGCCGCACCCAGCGCAGGCCGGGCACCGACGCGGCGGCGATCAGTTCGGCGAAGCGCCCGTCATGCTGCCCCGCGCCGATCAGATGGAGCCGGAGGTCATGGCCGGGATGCGCGCGCGCCAGGCCGCGCCAGGCGTCGATCAGCACGTCGAGCCCCTTGCGGTGAATGTCGATCCGCCCGTGACAGATGACGATGCGCGCGCCCTCGGGCAGGCTGAGCGCGGCGCGGCTGGCCTGCCGCGGCTCCGGCCGCCAGAGATCGAGATCGAGCGGGTTCGGGATCGCCGCGATACGCGTCTCATCCAGGCGATAGGCGGCCCGGATGCGTGCCGCCTCGGGGGCCGAGGCGACGATGAGGCCGGAGGCGGCCCCGATCGTGCGCCGCCGGATGGCCCGCTCGATGGCATTCGCAGGCGGCGGCGCGCCCTGGAACGAGGCGAAGACGGGCAGTCCGAGCCGCCGCCCGACCGCGACCAGCATGTCGAAGCGCGGATGCTCGTATTCCTGGGCCAGGATCGCCGTGCAGCCCTCGGCCCGAATCGCGCGACAGGTGGCGCGAAGCGGGGTGGCGGCATAGCGCACGAGGTCCTGCAGAGGCGCCGCGCGGCGTGTCCGCGGGCGGTGCACGTCGTCGCTGTCGCCCGGCCAGCGCCGGAGCCGCCGGTAGAGCCGTCCGGCCGGCAGGTAAAGGGTGGCGACGCCGGTCGTCAGATTGACCCGCCGCTCGGGTTCGGAAATCGCCTCGGAAAAGCCGAGGATCGTGGTGGCGACCCCTCCGCGCGCGAGCGCCGCGATATAGCCGAAAAGCCATCCGCCCGACATCTCCTCGGCGAAGGCGCGGCGGTCGAGTCCAATGGGCTGGAGGAAATCCTCGACCACACCGCCCCAGGGGAAAAGCCCGATGCGGAACCGCGGCGACCTGTCTTGCTGCATCGGCACTCCGGGGAATCTCGTTATCGCAATGGTAAACGTGTATTGTGTATCCTGAGGATGCCATGGAACGCGCAACAGCGGCGAAGGTTCTGCTGACCTCTGGCTATCGTGGGCATAAATGTTCAAAGGTGCGATTTCATGTCGGCGAATGCGGGGATCGAGGTGACGAGCAAGCCTGTTTCGGGGCATCCGCCGAGGGTTCGGCCGGCGCGCGGATGCCGCGCGTTTCGGCTGCTGTAAGGCGGTGCGTGACATGGGATACGGGTTACGCACGCTCGATCTTTGCGATCTGCCGCCACGGGTCACGCCAGACCCCGGCGAAAGCGGGCTTGGCGTCATTCTGCGCGA
The DNA here is from genome assembly GCA_007134405.1 of Paracoccaceae bacterium. Classification (GTDB taxonomy): domain Bacteria; phylum Pseudomonadota; class Alphaproteobacteria; order Rhodobacterales; family Rhodobacteraceae; genus Pararhodobacter. The sequence goes on along the minus strand of SLKW01000191.1, from coordinate 15,525 downwards.
CCGGGGGCGGATTGTCGGGTTCAAGCTGATCGATGAAAAAGCGTTCGCGGCGGGCGAGGGGATCGAGCCGGCGCGCCTGATCGACCGGGAGGTGCGCGAGGCGGTCACGATCCGGCGGTTGCGCGACGAGATGGGCGCGCCAGCGGCCTCGGCGCCAAGCATCACGGTCGCGATCTGCTCGAAAGACCGCTGGGATTGGGTCGATCGGCTGCTGACCTCGCTTGGGCCGCTGCGTATGGAGGGGGAATTCGATGTCGTGGTGATCGACAACGCCTCCTCCGACGACCGGATGCGCGAGGTCTGCGGGAAGCGCGACTGGGTGCGGTATTTCCACGAGCCTCTGGTCGGGCTCAATTTCGCGCGCAACCGCGCGATACGCGAAGCCCGCGGCGAGGTGGTGGCCTTTCTCGACGACGATGTCATCGTCGATAGCGACTGGCTCAAGGGGCTCCGCCGCGCCTGGGCCGAGAACCCGGATGCGGGCTGCGTCACCGGCCTTGTCCTGCCGATGGCGCTGGAAACCGAGGCCCAGATCCTCTTCGAGGCGGGCGGGGGGTTCCGGCGCGGCTTCCGGCCCATCCGCTATGGCGCCGAGCGTTACGGCGACCAGCTCTATCCCTGCGGCGCCGGTCGCTTCGGCGCTGGCGCCAACATGAGCCTGCGCCGCGATCTGGTGCGGCGACTGGGCGGCTTCGACGAGGCGCTCGATACCGGGCGGCCCCTGCCGGGGGGCGGCGATCTCGACATCTTCTATCGCGTGCTGCGCGCGGGCGCGACGCTCGTCTACGAGCCGCAGGCGGCGGTCTATCACGAGCATCGGCGCGACATGGCGGTGCTGCGGCGGCAGTATTACACGTGGGGCGTCGGCTTCATGGCCTTCGTGGCAAAGTCGATGGCTTCCGACCCGGCCATGCGCGGGCGGTTTCGCAGCACGATCCGCTGGTGGTTCCGTTACCAGGCGCGGCGGCTGAAGGCCCGTGCCCGTGGCCGCGAGCCAATCCCGGCGCCCATGATCCTGGGCGAGATCTGGGGGGGCGTGGTCGGGCTGTGCGGCGAATACGGCCGCTCGAAGCGCCGCATCGCCCGGATCCGCGCCGCGGCGGGGCAGGGGCGGGAATACGGGGCGGCGGCATGACCTCCCGCCCCGCCACGCTTGCCCCCTGCGGGCTGCGCCATGTGGACCTGGCCGGCCCCTTCGCCCCCATCGCGGCCGCGCCGGGGGAGCGGTCGGTCTATGCGGTCGTCTGGAAGGATGGCCGACCGGCGGGGTTTCGCATCCTGCTGAAGGCCGAGCTTCCCGTGCCGGCCGAAGCCGTGCCCCCGCTTGTCGCCGATACTGCGGGCCCGACCGTCGCCAGCGAAAACGAGGCGGCCTTCGCCGCGCCGCCGTCGCCGGACATGGCGGTTTCCGTGGTGATCTGCACTCGCGACCGGCCCGGGGATCTGACGCGCTGCCTCGCATCGCTTGCACGCTGTACGCCGCCGCCGGCCGAGGTGATCGTGGTCGACAACGCCCCGCGCGGCCAGGCGACGGCGCAGGCGGTGCGCGCCTTTCCCGGCGTGCGCTACGTGGCCGAGGATCGCCCCGGCCTCAGCCATGCCCGCAATGCCGGTGCAAGGGCCGCAACGGGCGAGATCATCGCCTTCACCGACGACGATGTCGAACTGCCCGAGGACTGGATCGCCCGTCTCTCTGCCCCCTTCGCGGATGCGGAGGTGGCCTGCGTCACCGGGCTTGTGCTGCCGGCCAGCCTGGCCAGCGATGCCGCCTGCCTTTTCGAGTTCGAGATCGGCGGCTTCGGCAAGATGCTTCTGCGCCGCCGTTTCGACGGCTCTTTTCTCAGGACCAGCTGGTGGCGTCCGCCCGATGTCTGGAAGATGGGCGCCGGCGCCAACATGGCGATGCGCCGCGCGGTCTTTACAGAGGTGGGCCTGTTCGACCCGCGGCTCGGCGCCGGGGCGTCGGGCTGCAGCGAGGACAGCGAGTTCTGGTTCCGGCTGCTGCGCGCCGGCCATGTCTGCCTCTACGACCCGGCCGCGGTCGTCTTCCATCATCATCGCGGCGACCGGGCGGGGTTGGTTCGCCAGCTGCGCGCCTATGCCCGCGGCCATGTCGTGGCGCTGTTCGTGCAGTTTGCACAGGACCGGCGGCCCGCCCATCTGATCCGTGCCTTCGCGATCATGCCCTGGTACTATCTCAGGCTTGCCGTTCGCGCGCTGCGCCAGCGTGACCGCGACCTGCTGGCCATCGTGCGCCCGCAATTTCTCGGCTGTCTCGAAGGGCCGTTCCACGCCCTTGCCTGGCTGCGCCGGGACGGTCCCCCCCGCCTTGATCCCCAACCGCCCGGAGAACGCCCGTGACCGCCGTTGCCCACAAGGCCCCGCTGGGGGCGTTTCTTGCCCGCAATCCCTTTCCCGGCCCGTTCACCGACGGGCTCTTTTTCCGCGACAAGATGCGCGCGCTGCACCGGGTTGCCCCCGACATCCCCGTCGCGGACCTGCTCGAGGTGGGCGGCGGGCAGAGTGGGCTGTCGGCGCTTCTCTACCCCCGGGCGCGGGTCACGAACCTCGACATGGAGCCGTCCTTCGCCGAAGCGCCCTGCAACCGCGACAATCCGCGCGTGACCTTCGTGGCGGGCGATGCCACCGACCTGCCGTTCGCGGACGAAAGCTTTGACATGGTAACGATGTTCGACCTGCTCGAGCACGTGCCCGACGACGGCGCGGTGGCGCGCGAGGTGCTGCGGGTCTTGCGTCCCGGCGGCTGGGTGCTGGTCAGCACGCCCGACCGAGAGCGCTGGCGCTATCCCTATTACGGCGTCTTCAAGCCCGTCTGCCCCCCCGAGGAGGAGCTTTTCGCCGAATGGGGCCATGTGCGGCGCGGCTACACTCAAGGCGAGCTCGACGCATTGTTCGGCGCCCCGGCCGAGGTCGCGGTGTCGTTCATCAACCCGCTTCTGGCGCTCAGTCACGACGTGAGTTTCAGCCGCCTCTCCCGCCGTCGCCGCAAGGTTCTGCACGCGCTTTTCGCGCCCGTGTCGGCGGTGGGCTGGATCGCGCATGGGCACCGCACGAAGGGAACCGAGATCGCGGCGGCCTGGCGCAAGGCGGGGTGAACCACCTGGGCGGCGGCAGGCGAGGGCCGAAAGACGTTATCGGCTGGGTTCCGGTGCGAGGTCACCGGGCTGGACCGTGTCGAAAGGCCTGATCCCGGCCTCGTGCAGCATCTGCATCCGCGCGCGCAGCCCGTCCTCGTCCCAGTGCATCAGGAAGGGGTGGTGGCGGGCGGCCAGTTCGGGGATGGGAACGCCGGCCGCGATGTCCGCCTCGACGGCAGTCATGCCGCGCACATAGAAGTTGCGCCAGTCGAAACCGGTGCGGATGTTGGCGTGCAGAAGGAGGACCAGTCCGATGGCGAGCGCGCTCACCGCGAAGCGGCCGAACCGGCGCGGGGCGTAGATCTCCCAGGCAAAAGCCGCACCGAGGAGCGGCAGGGTCGCGAATAGTGCGTAGCGGTCGGGCATGCGCTGCGCGTAGCCGCCGCGGGCAAGCGCGACGGCAAGGCCGAGCGCGACGCCCACGCCGATGAACAGCACGAGCCCACTTGCGCGCAGGCGCTCCTCCGGCCGGCCGGCCAGGGCGGCGCGGAGCGCCAGAAGGCCGCCGAGGGCGATGAAGCCGATCACGGCAAGCGCGAAGAGAAGCAGCGAGAAACGTCGCGTGCCGGGACCGAGCGCGTAGGCGAAATAGGTCTCTGCTGCGGCCAGGAATTCCTGCGGCGAGGCCATCGGCGGCGTCCAGCCCGGCTGCGCATAGCCGATGAAATAGACCCCGATAAGGGCGTAGGGCAGGATTGCGCCGGCAAGAAGCACGAGGCCGATCCGCCGGTCGGCCGGCACCCCCGCCGGGGCGAGGCGCAGGGGGCCGATTTGGCTCCGGCCAAGCCGCACGATGGCATGCGCGGCAAGCCAGGGCGCCATCGCCGCCGCCACCACGATCCCGTTCGCCCCCGAGAGGGGCAGAAGCGCGAGCAGAAGGCTCGCGGCGAGCCCCGCGCGCAGACCGAGCACCCCCTTGCGCGCCACGAGGACCAGGACACAACCGGCAAGGACCGTCGACCAGACGAACTGGATCTGCCATCCCCAGACCAGGTTCTCCCAATGGCCGAGATGGAGAAGCGCCAGCGGAAACACCGCGTCGCGCCAGCGTGGCCGGCCACGGGCCCGCGCCGCGGCCCAGGCGAGCGCCAGGCCGAGACCGGCGAGCAGGAGCTGGCTGAACACCATTCCGGAGCGGAAATCCCCGGTGAGCCGCAAGAGCCCGAGATAGATCAGCCGTTGCACCGGCAGCCGATGCTCGTTGTTCTGCGACCACAGCCATGCCGCGAGGTCGGGCTCGTTGCCGGTCATCGCGGGAACCATGAACCAGTCCTCGGCAAGACCGATGTTGCGGCCCCACATCGCCACGCTGGTGAACGCCATAGCGAGAAGCAGCAGCGTCGCGCCCGCGATGCCGAGGCGCGGATCGAGCAAGCGGGTGAGCAGACCGTTGCGGCCGGCGGCGGCGGTCTTCACGCGCGGTTCTCCGGCGCGGGATCCGGCGCTGCGTCGGATGTCGTTTTCCGCACCGCGGTGCCGCGCAGCGCCGCATAGGGACCGGTGCCGAAGGCCCGGGCGCGAAAGGCGTTCCAGAGCACCCTGGCGTAGCCGCCGCCGACCCGGACCAGACGGAAAGACGAATGGCCCATGTCGAAGGAGCGGTTGATCCACGAAATCGGCGCTTCGGCCAGCGGATACCCCATCAGCATCGGCTGGAGACCCGTCTCGGCGTTCGCAGCGAAACCCGGCGCGGTCAACGCAAGCCGGTCAACCACGTCCTTACGCATGAGTTTCAGGTTGTTGGTCACGTCCCGAAACGAGCGTCCGACAACCAGCCGCGCCAGAACATGAAAGGCCCGGTTGGAGAGGATCTTGGGGAAGGGGTAGTTCAATAGCACGCTGTGGCGCGAGAAACGGCTACCGACGACAACGGGGGCGCCGGCCGCAGCACGGTCGAAGAGATCGCGCACTTCGGTCAGGAGATGCTGGAAATCGCAATCCATCGACAGCACCCAGGCCCCGGTGGCGGCCCGGTAGCCATCGGCCAGCGCCCGGCCGACCCCGTTCGGCGGCGTACGGTAGACCGGGCGGATCCGCGGATCGGCGGTGGCGTATTCTGCCAGGATGCGGGCCGTGGCATCGCGGCTGTTGTCGTCGACCGGGACGATCTCGTGAATGTAGTCGCCGTAGAGTTCGAGCAATCGATCGATCAGCGGGCCAATGTTCATCTCTTCATTGTGGCACGGGATGATGACGGAAACCGAGCGGTAGAGCGATGGGTGGTCGCAGAGCGAACGGCTTGGACGCAGTTGAATGCGCGGGGGCTTTTGCGCGTGCACGAGGATCGCGCCGGCGAACCGGCGGATCCCGCGCGCGTTCTCGGCCATGATCGAGAGGTTGCGCAGAAGCCAGATCATGCCTGGGGTCAGCGGCGAATAGACGAAGTCGGTATAGACCGCGAAGATACGGATGAAGCCCATTTCCGACAGCAGCTCGTAAAGGCGCGGGCGGCTCAGAAGGCTGCGCGGATCGCCACCGGAAAACCGCCGTATGAGCCGTTTGAGCCGAAGCCACGGATTCCAGGGGTTGCTTTCGAAGAAGACGACCTGACCGCCAGGCCTCAGCAAGTCGTGGACCGCGTTCAGCACTGCCGCGCAGTCGCGCGCGTCCAGAAGATCGAGGCCGACCACGCAATCGAATTTTCTGCCGGCAAGCGCTCCGGGCAGGCTGTCGAGCCGCACATGTTCGACAGGACCCGTGATCTCCGGGGCCTCGGCGGTTCCGAAGGTGGCGGCGCAAATCGGGTTCTCTCCGCGGGTCACCCGCACGAGCCGGCGCGTGAATCGCATGCTGCCGCAACCGAGCTCCAAGATCGTCTGGTCTGGGCTCAGATGCACCAGATGGCGAAAGCTCTGGGCGCGCCACAGCAGCCTTTCGTCCGCAATGGGGTCGTGGCGGGCCAGATACGCATCCCGATAGCTCTCGCGCAGCGCGAGCGTGGCGATGCGCGGGTCGGAACCGGTCGAGGCCACCGCTTGCGTCTGGTCAGTCGTCATCGGGTCGTCCTGTCTCGGTCGGAGCGCTTCATCCGGGCCAATGTGCGGTCTGTCATGCGCCAGATGGCAATCGGCATCTGCGGATGGAAGACGAACAGGCGCCGCGCTGCATAGTTCCAGATCAGTGCAATGGGCGTCGCGACGATCTTGGCGGCCACTGCCGACATGCCGGCGCCCATCAAGAGACCGACGAGAAGTGCGGTCAGCGCCAGTCCGACAAGTGCGACCGTGAACAGGCGCAGGATCTCTCCGCTGAGGTGGAATCGCCCGCCGGTAAAAGCCAGGACGCGCGACAGAACATAATTCGTCAACGTGCCGATCAGAAATCCGATCACAAGCGCACCCAGCACCGGCATGCCAAGCCACAGAAGGCCGACGAACACCGTGAGATCGGTCAGAAAGGAAAGCCCGCCAACCACGATGTACCAGGCGAACTGGGCACGCATGTCGGCTCGCGCCAGACCGGCGCCGGCGCTCCGCTCCCTCTCAGGCGCGCTCATGCAAGGCGTCCGCGATTTCGCGGATGATGGCGGGCACGTCGCGCTGAACGGACCAGTGGGGATAATGGGCCCTGAATTTCGACACGTCGCTGACCCACCAGATATGGTCGCCAATCCGGGCCTCGTCCTCGTAGTGCCACTCCAGCGTCCGGCCAACGGTCTTCTCGGTGAGGTCGATCGCCTCCAGCATCGAGCAGTTCGACCAGACCCCGCCACCAATATTGTAAACCTCTGCGGGGCGGGGGTCCGCCACGTAGTGCCAGAACGCTTCCACCAGATCGCGCGCATGGAGGTTGTCCCGGACCTGCTTGGCCTTGTGTCCGAAGACGCGGTACGTGCGCCCCTCGGCACAGGCGCGGACCAGATAGGCGAGAAAGCCATGCAGTTCGGCACCGGCATGCGCCGGTCCGGTGAGGCAGCCGCCGCGGAAGCAGACCGTGGGCATCCCGAAGTAGCGCCCGTATTCCTGCACCATGACGTCCGCTGCGGCCTTGGATGCGCCGAAGACGCTGTGCAGAGTCTGGTCAATGCTCATCGACTCGTCGATGCCGAGTTCTGCGAAGCGATGCGCCGGGTCGACAATGAAGCGGCTCTCGTCTTCGATCAGGGGCAGCCGGTTCGGAGTGTCGCCGTAGACCTTGTTGGTACTGGTGAAGACGAACGGCGCCTCCGGCGCGTGGCGGCGCGCGGCTTCGAGCAGATTGAGCGTGCCCACGGCGTTGACCCCGAAGTCGGTCTGCGGATCCCGCGCAGCCCAATCGTGCGAGGGTTGGGCCGCGGCATGGATCACGGCGCCAACAGAGCGGCCGAATGTGGCAAAGACTTCGTTCACGCGCTCGGCGTCGCGGATATCGACCGCCAAATGGCGATACGCCGTCAAATCCGCCTCAAGCTGTCTCCGGTTCGCCTCCGTGCTGGCCTCCGCGCCGAAGAATTGGCGACGCATGTCGTTATCGAGGCCAACCACCTCCCAGCCCTGTTCACAGAAGAAGCGCGCCGACTCCGATCCGACAAGACCGGCGCTACCGGTAATTATTGCAAGTGACATGGCTCGGAACTCGGAAAAGAACCGCTATTGGATTGAAATCTACCACTGTTGATGTCCCAGACGGTCCGTCGTGGCAAGGGTGGTTAATCCCCAGCGGCGATTTGCCCCCGGACGTCTTCTACTTTCCCGTCCATCCGAGCAGCCGCGCGGCGGCGAGCAGTCCTCGCGACTTCCATATGTCAACCTTACGGGAGAAATGCGCATGTGAGCGCAGAATCCATGGAAGATCCCTCAGCGTGAGGGTCTTTGGATGTGCCTGGGCGCGCGACCAATCAATGTATCTCAGGCTGTCATTCCTGACCTTGAGGTGCGGCGCATTGCAGAAAACGGTGTGGTAGAAACTCTCGTCGGGGGAAACGTGACGAGTCTCTTCCTGTGCCTTGTAATGAGCCAAAAGACCGGGGGCATGCCGTTCGTGATCGAGGAGCCAGTCGATTGCCCTGCGGTTTGCGGTGAACCAATGCTCGCCGGCGTAGCAGATGAAGCCCGTGGGAAAAGCCGGAGCCGTGTCAGAGAAATATCGAAACTGGCGCACCTCGATGAGGTGGTTGAAAGACGGCCCTTCCCGTATCGGGGTGTTGTCGATGAACACGTCGCAGTCTGCGGCGGCCAGATCACGAAGGATTCGGCGGGGGTGCTTGATAAGAAGGTCGGACCCACTGAGCAGATAGTACCAGTCTGGGGGCTGTGCGCTGTCGCGCAAAATCCTGAGGGCAGCAAGCGTCCCATCGACGATGGATGAATGGCCCCATGCGGTCGCATAGGGAGTGGTGACAAAGCTGACTTCCGGTAGCGTTGCAGGGTCAAGCCTGCTTTGGGTGGTATCGTGATGACACGCGATCGCACTGTCGGGAAAGGCCCGCCTCAGAGCCTGCACCAGGCGGATCAGCTGTTCCGGACGGTCGTGCGTGAGGAGAGCGAAGCCGAGGCGCATTGACGAAATTCAAAACCGATCCTGATGCGGCGACTACCGTCACCTGCACTAAGCGTCACGCATCGGTATTTCATCGAGGTAAAGACGGGCGTAGACGCCACCGCTTTGGCCGAGTTCGGCTGGGGTGCCGGCCTCGACGATCCGGCCTTGGTCGAGGACGATGACCTGGTCGGCCTTTTCGATCGTTTCGCGCCGGTGAGCGATCACGATGATCGCGCGTGCGCTGCCGGCCCCCTCGACGGCGTTGCGCAGCGCCCGTTCCGTCGGCCGGTCGAGTGCGTTCGTCGCCTCGTCGAGGATCAGGACATCGGGCTTTCTGAGCAGCGAACGCGCGAGGGCAATGCGCTGGCGCTGACCCTGCGACAGGCGCACGCCATTCTCGCCGATCATCGTCTCGAAGCCCTTGGGCAGCGCATCGACGAACTCCTCGGCCTGGGCGATGCGCGCGGCTTCGCGGATGGCCTCGTCGTCGGCCTCGAGATCGCCGTAGCCGATATTCTCGCGCACGCTGGCATTGAACAGGAAGGCGTTCTGCTCGACGAAGGCGATGCGCTGGTGCCAGCTTTCGGGGTCGATCTCGGATAGCGGCACGCCATCGATCAGGATGCGCCCGCGTTCGGGCTCGATGAAGCGCAGCAAAAGCGCCACCAGCGTCGACTTGCCGGCGCCGGAATAGCCGGCCACGGCGGTGACCTGGCCGTAAGGAAAGCTGCATGAGATGTCGTGAAGCGCAGGGCGTTCGGCATTCGGGTAGCGCGCCGAGATGCCGTCGATCACCACGCCGCGCCGGAGGCCCCGGAACAGCTTGGCTTGCGGCTGGGATGCCGCAGGTTGCGCCGCGAGCGCGGATTCGATGGAAAGCAGCGAGCCTTCGAGGCTTCTGAGTTTGGTGCGCGCGGACAGAAGCGCCGAGACCCGCGGTTGCATCCGGTAGGCAATGGCGAGAAAGCCGAGGAGGGTGGCGATCGAATCGCCGCGAACGAGAGCGATCCCCAGGATCGTGGCCACCATTCCCACGGTCATCAACTGGGTGATCGGACCGACCATGCCCGAGATGATCTGCATCCGGGTGAAGATGCCGCGCACCCGGTCCGAGCTTTCGGCGAACCGGTTGCGTTCATGCGGCTCCCGGCCGAAGCCGCGAATGACCCGAAGCCCGCCGAGCGCGTCCCAGACATAGGCCATGAAGCTTTCGTTGGCGGCGACCGCCGCGAGGCCCAGGGCGCGCACCGTGCGCGTGGCGAAATGCACCACCACCGCCATGACCGCGGTCATCGCGAGCAGGACAAAGGTGTAGAACGGAGACAACAGGAACAGAAAGCCAAGAAAGACGACGAAGGTGATGATCTTCACCACTGCCCCGATCACCACGAACAAGGCATCGCAGACCTTCCATGTCTCGGAGGTAAGGTCGTTGACGAACTTTCCCGACGGCAGGCTTTCGATGGCCGAAAGCGGCCGGTCGAGCGCGGTCTCGAAGACCCGGATGCGCAAGGCATGGGCAAAGCGCATCGAGAGCACGGTCGAGAGCACCATGTTCAGGTAACCCACGATGATGCCGAGACAGAAGAAGCCGACGACCAGCGCGACCACCTCACCGCCGCCGAGGCCGATCCGGGCGTCGAGCCAGGCAAGCACCGGACCGATCACGGGTATGGTGAAGTCGAGGGGCTCGCCGGTCGCGAGGCCGGCAAGCGGGATGAGAAAGGACAGCCCCATACCTTCGAATACTGCCGAGGCAAGCCCGAGAAATCCGACGATCAGGACCAGCCGCCGCTCTCCGCGCGCGAGTGAGACGATCCTGCCCACCATGCGGATCTCACCCCTGACGGCAGATACCGGCCGGGGCGGACGCGAGGCAGAGGATGTGCTTGCAGGATGTGCGGTCATCAAGGGCAGGAGGGTTGGGGGCAGGGAGGGGTAGGCCGTAGGGCTTTATCCTTGATACCCTGACCGGTACAGACTGTGAATTTCAGATGACGCCTGATAATAAAATGCATTGCTTTCGACTCTTCTAGCAACCCGAAGGTGAAAATAATTTTCGCGCTCTCGTTTAGGTAATGCTGCCGCTTCTGGTTTTATCAAGCGCCCGTTAATCCTTCTTTGACAGCGTCCTACCTGATACATCTACATTTAATGTTGATTCTCAATTGGGCCTCTTGCTTTAATGCGTTTGGAACTGGTTTCAGTCGTCATTCCTGCCTTTAACGCTGAAGCGACCCTCGCGCGGACCTTGGCCAGCGTCCAGGCCCAGACTTACGCCAATATTGAAATTTTGGTGGTCGATGACGGCTCGACCGACGGCACGCGGCAGCTTGCCGAGGCGGCGGCGCGCGCCGATGCGCGCATCCGTGTTCTGTCGAAGCCGAATGGCGGCGTGGCCGAGGCCCGTAATGCCGGAATCCGGGCAAGCGCAGGAACCTTGGTGGCGCCTCTCGATGCCGATGATCTGTGGCATCCCGAGAAGATCGCCAAACAGGTTGCCGTCCTTGCCGAAGGTGGCCCGACGATGGGCTTCGTCTATACTTATTACCGGCGCATCGACGCCAACGACAACCTGCTTTCGATGCCGACCGTTGCAAGCGATTTCGAGGGTCATGTCTTTCTGCGCCATCTTCTGTTCAATTTTGTCGGCAACGGAAGTTCGCTGCTGATGCGCCGGGCGGCCTTCGAGGCCGCCGGCGGTTACGAGCCGGATCTGCAGCGGCAGGGAGCACAAGGATGCGAGGACTATCTTCTCCAGCTTCTGATCGCCCGCTTCTGGACTGTGGGAGTGGTGCGGGAATACCTGACGGGCTACCGCTCAACCGCCGGCGCGATGTCCGCCGAGCGGGACCGCATGAACCGGTCGCTTCTTTTGATGCTGGAGCATGTGCGCAGGCGTGTCCCCGAGACGCCGACCGATGTCCTGGCCGTGGCCGAGGCTGCCTTGCGCGGCCGGCGTGCGATGGGCATGCTTTTTCACAAGCGTCGTCCGATCACGGCGGCCCAGCAGTATCTGCGCGCGCTTGGTTGCGCCCCGGCCCCCGCTCAGGCGATAGCGGGGCCGTTGTTCAGGCAATCGGTGTCCAGCTTTGTCAAGCGTCACCTCACGTGGACGCGGCCGCCGGTCGGGCGGCGTTATCCCTTCCTGACACTGAATCCGGCCATAGGAAGTGCGCCGATCCAGAACCATCCGCTGCACAAGTGGCTCGTCGCCTTTGCCGAACGGGAAGAGAGCTTCTTTCTCGGGGGATCAGCAGGATCGGGCGGCGCGACCATACGGCGAAAGGCGTTTTCCCCTGACCTCGAGACGCGCATGGTGCCGGTCGTCGCTTCACGGCAATCGGTCAATCGCCAATGAGCGTGCAGGGTGAGGCCGGCCGCACTCCGATCCTCGTCACCGGCGGGGCGGGATACATCGGCAGCCATACCTGCAAGGCGCTGTGGCGGGCAGGCTATCTGCCAGTCAGCTATGACAATCTGTCGATCGGAAATGCCGAGGCGGTGCGATGGGGTCCGCTTGAACGCGGCGACATCCTTGATGCGTCGAGGCTCGACGCCGTGTGCCGTGAATACCGGCCCCAGGCGGTTCTGCATTTTGCCGCGCTCGCGCTCGTGGGCGAGTCGATGGAAGCACCGGATCTCTATTACCGCACCAACGTCACGGGCGTGATCACGCTGCTCGATGTCTGCCGCGCGCAGGGTGTCGACGCCTTCGTCTTCTCCTCGACTTGCGCGGTTTACGGAACGCCGGCGCGTGTACCCATTAGCGAGGCGACCCTGCCGCAGCCCATCAATCCCTACGGGGCCTCGAAACTCATGGCCGAGCGTGTCCTCGCCGATTACGGCCGCGCCTTTGGCATCCGCCACGCCATCTTGCGTTATTTCAACGCCGCTGGCGCCGATCCCGACGGTGAAAGCGGAGAGGATCGGCCGGTCGAGACACATCTTGTCCCGCTTGCTCTCGACGCCATCCTCGGCCGGCGCCCTCCGCTGAAGGTCATGGGCGACGACTACCCCACTCCCGACGGCACCGCGATCCGCGACTATATTCATGTCAGCGATCTCGCCGATGCGCATGTCGCAGCATTGGAGCGGCTGCTGGATGGCACGTGCGCGCTGACGCTCAACCTTGGCACGGGGCGGGGCTATTCGGTGCGCGAGGTGCTCGCCGTCGCCGCCGCCATTACGGGTATGCCGGTTCCGCACGAGATCGCGCCGCGCCGGCCAGGCGATCCCGCCGAACTTGTGGCTGATCCCCTGGCCGCTCGATCCGCCCTCGGAAGGGACTTTGTTGCCCGCTCGGATCTTCCCAGCATCATCGAGACGGCCTGGCGCTGGCACACGCGGCGAAACCGGCGCTCTGGTGCCGCCTGAAACCGCCATCAGAACGCGGTATTGAAGCTCCGTCCGATACTCAGGAACACGGCGTGCGAATCCGCCTGCCCGTCGTCGCGGCTGCGGTTGTCGTAGCGATAGCCCAGGTTCATGCTCCAGTCGCGGGTCACGTCGCGGCTGTAGGTGGCGGTGAAGCGGGCGTTGTCGCGGTCGGGCGTCGCCGAATAGGCTGCACCCAGGTTGATGCGCGAGCTCTGGTTGATGATATGGGTGAAGCTCGCCGTGGCCAGCGTGCGCCGCGTCTCCTCGTTGGCCTCGTCGATTGAAAAGCCCTGCAGGAGCGAGACGCGCCAGGATCCGCGCGGCAGGGTCTCGCCGTAGTTGACGCGCCCGATCGTGCCCCAGTCGCCCGCCGGGCTGCGGCTGAGACCGACATTGGCCGAAAGCGGCCCGCGGCGCAGGTCCATGTCGCGCCCGACGGTGAAGCTGGTGCGGGTGCCGTCCACGTTGCGCCGGGCCGAGGCCGAGAAGCTGAGCGCGCCGTTCGGCATCGGCAGGCTGCGGGTGAGGCTGGCGGTGGTGAGCCGGCCCTCGTCGGTTGTCAGAACCCGGGAATCGAAGCTCAGCGAGCCGCGCGTCAGTTCAAGGTCGAGGCCGAGCCCGGCATCGACGCCCCGGCGCTGGCGGACGGTATCGAATTCGCGGATGTCGATCCAGCTGTAGCCGAGGCGGGCATTGGCGGTGAGTGTCTGCGTGAGTTCGTGGCGGATGCCGAAGCCGATCCGGCGCGTGTCGCGGCGGAACTCGGCGGCATCGTCGCGCTCGAACCGTTCCGCCAACAGATCGACCGTGCCCTCGGTGACTGGCGTCAGGCGCAGGGTGGTCACGGTGCCGAAGGTCAGCCGGCGCGTGTCATTCAGCGCCGGATTGGCGTCGCCGCTATAGCGCAATTCGCGCAGGTTCAGGTTGAAAGTGGTGGTGACCGGACCGCCGAGCCCCACCCGCAGCCGAGAGCCGAGCTGGATGAGCTGGCGCGTGCCGCGCCCGTCGATGAGGTCGACATCGTCGAGTTCCTCGTCATCGGGCAGCTCGTCAAGGCCCGGCGGCAGCGGGTCCGTGGGTTCGACCGGATCGATGTCGGGCAGGGTCGGGTCGTCGGGATCGGGCAGCGGATCGACCGGGTCCAGCGGGTCGACCGGATCCGTCGGGTCGAGGATGTCGACGATCGCGTCGATGGGGCGGAAGAAGCGCAGATCGTCCCGGCGGGAACTGCCGGTGATCAGCAGATCGGACTGCGCGGCGACACGGTTGTAGGTGAAGTTCAGATCCGGCGTGTCGGTAGCGAAGCGCCGGCTGTCGCCGGGGATGCTGAACAGCCGCAGGGGAAGGTCGGCGCCCAGCCGAAGGCTCTGGTTGCGTGTCTCGGACCGCAGGCCGAAGCTGAAGCGCGTTGTCGAGGAATAGCTGGCACCCGGGCTTTCGGTCTGCAAGCGCTGGTTGGTATCGGCCTCGAACCGCTGGTTGACGCCGAACGAGAACCGGATGCCGCCCGGATCCTGCGCCGCGGCGCGCAGCGACCAGCCCCCGGTGATCAGGCCGGTGGAGACGCCGAGCGTCAGAAACGCGCAGAGCGAGATGCGAAAAGGGCCGCGGAAACGCGGGGCAGGTGATGCACGGCGCATGCCTGCGGCCTTATTCAAAGAGGCGGCGTTCGGGGACCAGGATGACATCGCCTTCGCGCAGGATCACCGGGCCGGAGAAGGGGCTGCCGCGTTCGAGCGCCCGGTAGTCGATGTTGAAGACATGTTCCTGCCCGCCGCTCGGATCGAAGCGGCGCAGCTGCACGCGGCGGGTGGCGGCGAAGCGGGTGAAGCCGCCCATGTCGCTGAAAAGCTGCAGCACATGCGTGCCCGGTGGCACCTGGCGCGGGCCGGGGGTGGGCACCTCGCCCAGCACGTAGATGGTGATCGTGGGATCGAGTTCCTCCTCGGCGTCGGGGCGCAGCGAGGCGAGCGAGGTGAAGACGCTGGGCCGGACGGCGAAATTGGGCTCCAGCGCGGCGGCCAGCGCGGCGTTGATCTGGTCGAGCGTGCGCCCGGCCACCGGCAGCGTGCCGATGAGCGGGAAGGCGATGCGCCCGTCGGGCAGGACCAGCGCCTGCCGGCTGAGATCGGGGTCTTCCAGCACCTCGACCTGCAGCACGTCGCCGGGCTGCACGCGATAGCCCTGTGCCTCGGCCGAAACCATCGTGAAGACGAAGCCCAGAAGAGCCACCGTCATGGCAAGAAGAAATCGTCTCATTCGTGTCCCTCGCATCTGTGCCGGCAGCACAGCTTTATGTGTCTTTGGCTGGAGATGCCCCCACATCGCCGCCAAACTTCTGTCTCTTTCTATACCCCACCGGAGGCGGATGCATCCCTTCGAGAGGCGGGAATGACCACAATCACTATGGCTGCGGCCCGTCTGCAACAAGGCTTTGCATGCTCTTTCGGTTGGAAAGGGACCGGCATGGGTCACGGACCCGGTGAAGAATGGCGTCGACCGTGAAATCTGTCGCCGCTTTAAAAAT
>SLKW01000154.1 GCA_007134405.1 Paracoccaceae bacterium | reverse complement strand
GAAAGCCCCATATGGACCATGAAGAACATCGCCGTGATCTCGAAGGCGATGGAATGCGCGGCCAGCGCCTGCGCGCCCATCCAGCCCATCATGATCGAGGCGGCGGCGAAAAGCCCGGTCTCGGCCAGAAGCGCCGCGCCGATGGGCAAGCCCAGGGCGTTCACCCGCCTGAGCGCCGTCCAGTCCGGCCGCCAGAAGCGCACCAGAAGCGTATAGCGCCGCAGCGCCGGCAGCCAGACGGCGTAGGCCAGCATGATCGCCAGCGTGAAGAACTGCACGATGACCGAAACCAGCGCCGCGCCGCGCGCGCCCATCTCGGGCGCGCCCAGATTGCCGAAGATGAAGACCCAGTTGAGCCCGGCATTGACGAAGACCGCCGCCACTGTGACCCACAGCACCACCTGCGTGCGGCCCAGGGCGGCGAGGTAGCTTTTCAGCACCATGACCAGCAGCGCCGGCCCCAGCCCGTAGCCCACGATCGCCAGATACGCGCCGCCCAGCGTCGCGACCTCTTCCTGCTGGCCCAGCGACGCCAGGATCGGCTCCGAGAGCAGGAAGAAGGGCAGGACCAGGATCGCGTAGCCGATCGACAGCCACATTCCCATGCGAGTGGCGCGGCGCACCTCGGTCTCGTCGCCGCCGGCGGCGGCGGTGGCGACCATCGGCATGACGGCGTTGGCATAGCCCGCGCCAAAGGTGAAGAAGGCAAAGAACATCTGCGCGCCCAGTGCGCCCGCCGCCAGGTCGATCACCCCGTACCAGCCCAGCATGATCGCATCGGTCACATGCAGCGCGAACTGCGCCAGGTGGCTGCCAATGAGCGGCAGGCCCAGCGCCAGGACGGCGCGGGCATTGGATCGAAAGCCGAGATCGGCCTGAAAAGACACGGCAAAACCTGTGGGTGAATCGGCGGACAGCCCGCAGTTATGCACGCATCACGGCGGCGTGAAAAGCCCAGCCCTCTAGCGCAGGGCGGCGATGACCGACAACACGCCCAGAAGCAGTACCAGCCCCGCCGCCGCCTCGATCCCGCTGCCGATCCAGACCGCGCGGCGCGCGGCCAGCCCGCCCGCGGCGCGCACCAGCCCCTCGCGCCCCAGCATCAGCCCCACGGCCAGCACCACCGTGACCGCCGCCGTGCCCAGCGCCATCGCATAGGCCCCCGCCACCCCGACCCACAGAAGCCCCATCTGCCAGGTCAGCAACAGCAGGATCAGCGCGCCCGAACAGGGGCGCACGGCGACCGCCGCGACCAGGGCCGCGACCTCGCGCGGGGTGGCGGCCCGCAGCATCGACTGGACCGGCGGCAGATGCGCGTGCCCGCAACTCTGGCAATGCCCGTCGGCGCCGTGCGCATGCGCGCCGGCGGCGTGGGCGTCCGCCGACTGCGGCGCCGCCGAGGCGATGCGGCCCAGCGCCCGCCAGAGCAGCCACAGCCCGACGCCGGCCATTGCCGCCAGCGACAGGCCCGCCAGAAGGCCGCGATCCACCTCCTCGATCCCGGCGCGGCCATATCCGGCGATCCCGGCCAGCGCCGCGATCAGGACCACCGCCGCCGTCGCCTGGGCCAGCGCCGCCAGAAGCCCGATCCCGGCAAGCTTGGCAGCCGAGACACGACGCGCCACGCCGTAGGCCCCGATCAACGCCTTGCCGTGCCCCGGCCCCGCCGCGTGCAGGAACCCGTAGCTCGCGCAAACCGCCATCAGCGCCCAGAACGCCGCCGATTGCCCGGCATGCACGCCGCGCAGTTGCATCGCCATCTCGGTCTGGAACTGCGCCTGCAGCGCCAGAAGCCAGCGCCCCGCCGGTAGCAGCAACGCCTGGACGGGCGCAGCCAGCGGGCCGGCCATCACGGCCCAGATCGCCGCCGCAGCGATCGCCAGGAACAGGGCAAAACGCATCATCGCGCCCCTTCTAGCGACTTCGCCCACCCGCGCCAACCGGGGCAAGCGCATGTCACGCTGCGCCTCAGGGGGCATGGCGCTCGAACTCCGCGCGCGCACGGGCCCAGACGCCGGTCTCGATCGCGTCGAGCGCTGCCAGATGCGGCAGAAGTTGCGCCGCGAAATCGTGCGAGCTTTCGACCGGTAGAAGCGCCGGCAGATTGTCGATCGCCACCACGTCGAGCGGCGGGGCGTCATGCACCCGCAGGGCCGGGGCGTCCCAGTTCGTCGGCCGGCCGTAGACCTTGATCGGCGAATATTCGGCCCCGGGATCGCAGGCGATGTCACCGATCACCCGCAGCCGGCGCTGGGTTTCCGGCGCGTCCGCAGGCACGAAGACCGGGCAGCCCGGCGCTGCCAGGATGCAGTTGAGGAAGATCTCGTGGCCCAGCACTTCAGAAAACGGGCCGCCATGCGCCGTTTCGGCCTTGTCCCAGGCCTGCGCGCGCACCTTCATCGCGGCCAGCAGGTCCGACGCCCCCTGCCCGGTGCGGCCCAGGGCGCCGATGATCAGCGCGTCCGGGCGCAGGACATCGCCCAACTCCTCGACCAGCGCCTCGAGCAGCGCCTCGCGGCCGGGGAAGGCGCGCACCGGCCCGCAGATTGTGCCCTTCACCTGCGCGGCCCAGGCCTTCAGCGCCAGCGCTGCGCCGACATAGCCCGCCCAGTAACCGAAGGCCGCGACCCGCCGCCCGGCCTCGTCGACCAGCGCCTCCAGATCGTAGAGCACGCCACCCCCGGCGCGCAGCCGCGCTAGCAGACGCTGCCCGGCGGGCTGGCCCTTGTAGGCATGCCCGAACATGATGTGCCGGTGGATCAGCGGCGACGGCTCCTCGCGCAGCTCCTTCAGCCCGAAGACGAACACCTCGGCCGGGGCCTCGCGCCACGACCCCGCCGGGGCAGCTGCGCAGCCGGCGTCCAGGTAAGGAGCCAGCGGCAGCGCGCGCGCCGGGCTGTCCTCGATCGTCACGCGAAAGCCCTTGGCGATCAGCGCGGCCGCGCCCTCGGGCGTCAGGCCCACGCGCGCCTCGTCGGGGCGTTCCTCGGCGCGGACCCACAGATGCACCATCAGAGCCTCCCGAAGGTCTCGGCCAGGATCGCCGCCATCTGGTGCGCATCCTCCGGCGTGAAGGCGTCGGGCCGGTCGCTGTCGATGTCGAAGACGCCGATCAGCCCGCCCTTACCGTCAAAGACCGGCAGCACCAGTTCCGAGCGCGTGCTCGACGAACAGGCGATATGGCCGGGAAACGCCTCGACATCGGGCACGAGCTGCACCTCGCGCGTGCGCGCCGCCGCCCCACAGACCCCGCGCGCGAAGGGAATCACCAGACAGCCGTGCCCGCCCTGATAGGGGCCGATCTTGAGCAATTCGGGCGCCACGACCCGGTAGAACCCGGTCCAGTCGAAACGGTCGTCGGCGTGATGCACCTCGCAAGCGACAGTCGCCATCAGCGCCACGGCGTCGTCCTCGCCCTCGGTCAGGGCGCGTATGCGGGCGGCCAGCGCAGGATAGTCTAGGGCGGCAGAGTCGGGCATCGGGCACCTTGCATGCGGCCCCTCTGATTGCCATGAAACCGCGGGCAGGGAAAGATCACAGGAAGGCGCGCAGCACCATCGGCGCCAGAAGCGCGGTCAGGATCGCATTCAGCCCCATGCCGATCCCGGCGAACGCGCCCGCCTGCGGATGCACCTGGAAGGCCCGCGCCGTGCCGATCCCGTGCGCCGCAACCCCGGTGGCCAGCCCCCGCGCCCGCCAGTCGCGCACGCGCAAAGCGTTCAGCAGCGGCGTCGCCACCACCGCCCCCACCATGCCGGTGATCAGGACCAGCACCGCCGCCAGCGTCGGCGAGCCGCCCAGCGACTGCGCGATGCCGATGGCCACGGGCGCGGTCGTGCTCTTCGGCGCCAGCGCCGCCAGCGTCTCGGGCGCCACGCCCAGCGCCCGCGCGATCCAGAGAGCCGAAACCACGGCGACGACCGACCCCACGGTCAGCCCCGCCAGCACCGGCAGGATCGCACGCCGCACCCGCGCCCCCTGCAGGTAAAGCGGCACGGCCAGCGCCACCGTCGCGGGCCCCAGCAGGAAGTGGACGAACTGCGCCCCCTCGAAATAGACCGCATAGGGCGTGCCGGTCCCCCACAGCGTCAGCCCCAGCAGGATCACCGCGATCAGCACCGGGTTGGCCAGCGGCGCCCGCCCCGCCCAGGCGCTCAGCGCATCGGCCACGACATAGGCCACCAGCGTCAGCGTCAGCCACAGAAGCGGCCCGCGCGCCAGATACGACCAGATCTCGGCAAAGTCAGCCATCGCGCGCCTCGTCGGTCCCGGTCAGCCGCGCCACCGCCTTGAACGCCAGCGCCCCCGCCGCAATCGCCAGCACGGTCGAGATGACGATGGCGACCATCAGCCACGCCGCCTCGGCCCCCAGCCGGTCGACATGGCCGACGACGCCCACACCCGCCGGCACGAACAGAAGCGACAGATGCCGCAAAATCCCCTGCCCCACCGGCACCACCGCCTCGGCCACCCGCTCCGAGGCCGCCAGCAGCGCCAGCATCAACCCCATCCCCAGCACCGGCCCCGGCACCGGCAGGCCCAGCCCACGCGTTAGGGTCTCGCCGGCCAACTGGCAGAGCAGGATCAGCGTCAGGGCCTGGATCATCGCGAACTCCGCATGCGTGCCGCGCCATGCTGCGCGCTGCGCGCATCCGCCGCAAGGGGCCGGTAGGTCCCCGCCTACCCGCCCCCTCCGTCCGTCCGACGCGCAAGAAACCGCCAGCGCCGTCCGGCGCCGGGAACGCCGCGCCCTCAAGACAGTTCATACGTCATGAATATGTCCCTCATTTTGAGGAAAGAGGAAGGAGTGAACCGATGAACAAGTACACGACACTGACGATCGCAAGCCTTCTCGCAGCCTCGGTTTCCGGCATGGCGCTCGCCCAGGCGGCCGGTGATGCCGAAGGCGGCGCCGAAGCTGGGGCCGAAGCGGGAGCCGAGGCGGGGGCCGAAGCGGGGGCCGATATCGGCGCCGACGCCGACACCGATGCCGGCGCCGAAACCGGCGCGGGGGCGGAGGCCGATGCCGAAGCGGATGCCGAGGCCGAAGCTGATGCCGAAGCGGCTGCCGAACCCGAAGCGGATGCCGAGGCCGATGTAGATGCCCAAACCGACGCGGAGGCTGAGGCCGAAGCCGAGGCCGAGGCGGAACCCCAGCCCGAGGCCGAAACCGAGGCCGAGCTGGACATCGAGGCCGAAGCCGAAGCCCCGGCCGACGCCGCCGACGCCCCCGGTTTCGGCGACGTCGTGGCCTCGGTCGAGGCCGAGGGCGACCCCGCCGCCGATATCGAGG
>SLKW01000176.1 GCA_007134405.1 Paracoccaceae bacterium | reverse complement strand
GTGAATGGCCCGGATGGTGCGCAGATGGCGGAATTCAAGATGCATTATGCGGCCTGCCTCATGGTGATGATGAGAACAATGAATTTGTCTCACAATGCTGCGCATGCAACAAGGGGCCGGTAACAGGAGTCCCGACCATGCCCGCACCGCGCGTTTCGTTCGAATTCTTTCCGCCGAAGTCCCTGGAAGCCAGCTTCCGGCTTTGGGACACGGTGCGCATGCTGGCGCCCCTCTCGCCCGAGTTCGTCTCAGTTACCTATGGCGCGGGCGGCACGACGCGGCAACTCACGCATGAAGCGGTCACGACCATCGGGCGCGAATTCGGGCTCAATGTCGCGGCGCATCTGACCTGCGTCGATGCCACGCGCGACGAAACGCTGGCCATCGCCCGATCCTATGCCGAGGCCGGCGTGGGGGAGATCGTCGCGCTAAGGGGCGACCCGCCCAAGGGCCAGGGCCGGTTCGCGCCACATCCCGGCGGTTTCGCGGATTCCGTCGAACTGATCGCCGCGCTGCGGGACATGGGGTCCTTCACCCTGCGCGTCGGCGCCTATCCCGAGCCGCATCCCGAAGCCGCCGGAAACGGGGCCGATGTGCGCTGGCTCAAGCGCAAGTTCGAGGCCGGCGCCGACAGTGCCATCACGCAGTTCTTCTTCGAGGCCGAGACCTTTCTGCGCTTCCGCGACGCCTGCGCGCGCGACGGGATCGATGCGTCAAGGATCGTGCCGGGGATCATTCCGATCGAGAACTGGACGGGGATCCGCCGCTTCGCGCAAGCGGCCGGCGCCAGCATCCCACCGCTTCTGGACGAGGCCTTCGCGAAGGCCGCCCGCGACGGGCGTGAACAATTGCTTGCCACCGCGATCTGCACCGAACTCTGCGACACGCTGATGGCCGAAGGGGTCGAGCATCTGCATTTCTACACGCTCAACCGCGCGCAACTGACCCGCGACGTCTGCCACGCGCTCGGCGTGACCGCGCAAGCCCAGCTGCAAAACGTCGCCTGAGGCGGTCGGCCCGGAAGCTCGGCTCAGATCGCCGGACCGGCTACGACGCGCGCCATCAGCGCGGCCAGAAGCGGCGCCTTGCGGCCGCGCTCGCGCGCCAGGTCGGCCGCGGCGATCAGCTTGGTATCTTCCAGGCTGCGCGCGATGCCGCCGACGAACTGGGCGGCGTAGCCGGTATGACCGCGTTCGAGCAGCAGGGCGTGGGCGCGCTTCAGATCATCATGCAGGGCCATTGGATCGACGGTATCGCGCCCGCCAGGCGCCGCCGCGGGTTTGCCCGAGCGCAGCGGATCGCAGTCGAGGATCGGCGCCGCCTGCACACCCTCCACCCCGGCGAGCGGCGAAAGATGACCGGTCATGTCCAGCGGCTTGGGGCAGAAGAGATCGGCGCCCGCAGCCAGGGCGTCGGCCCGCCGGTCGGCATCTCCCGAAACCGCGACGATACGTGGCCGCCGCGACGGTATCGCCGCCAGTTCCGCGATCAGCTCCAGCCCCGATCCGTCGGGCAGGCCCAGATCGACCATCGCCAGCTCCGGGCGATAGAACCGCAGATGGCGCCGTGCCTCGGCCAGCGATTCGGCGCGGCGCAGACGGATCCCCGCCTGCCGGCAGATCAGGCGCACGGCCTCGGCTGCGAAACGGCTGTCCTCGACCAGAAGCATGGTCAGCGGCCGGGCCGTGACGGGCACCAGCGCGGCCGGCACACCGAGCGTGGCGATGCTGATCGGCGCGGATGACGGCATGGCAGTCCCTCCATCGAAGCGCGAAAGCCTGCGCCGATTTCCCTAATCCCGCGTTAATCCGCCATCGCGCTTGCCTTCGCGCCGGACGGTGCATATCACCCGTAAGAGATTGCAATGGAGCCGCCGCCAATGATCGGACGCCTCAACCACGTGGCCATCGCCGTGCCCGACCTGAACGCGGCGGCCGAACAGTATCGCAGCACACTGGGGGCAGAGGTCGGCCCGCCGCAGGACGAGCCCGACCACGGCGTGACCGTCGTCTTCATCACGCTGCCCAACACGAAGATCGAGCTGCTCTATCCCCTGGGCGAGGCGAGCCCAATCAAGGGCTTCCTGGAGAAGAACCCCGCCGGCGGCATCCACCACATCTGCTACGAGGTCGAGAACATCCTGGAGGCGCGGGACCGGCTCAAGGCGCAGGGCGCGCGCGTCCTCGGCGACGGCGAGCCGAAGATCGGCGCGCATGGCAAGCCCGTCCTGTTCCTGCATCCGAAGGATTTCAACGGCTGCCTGGTCGAGTTGGAGCAGGTCTAATGACGCTTTTTTCCGGCTTCGTGCTTTACGCCGTCCTGTGGTTCCTGACGCTCTTCGTCGTGCTGCCCGTTCGGCTTACGACCCAGGGAGAGGCCGGGCAGATCGTGCCGGGCACACCCGAATCGGCCCCCCACGAGCCGCAGATGCGCCGGCGCTTGAAGATCACCACGGCGATCAGCCTGGTCCTCTGGGTGGTGATCGCCAGCATCATCATCTTCGAAATGATCGGCATCGAGCAGATGGATTTCTTCCGCCGCGCCGTCTACGGCTGAGCCCCGGCATTCAAGCAAACCGGCGCGCCGGAACGCCTCCAGCGTCTCACTTGCGTGTGAGCGGCGGACCGTGACAGCGGCATCCTGACGCGAATTGGCGCGATTGAGGGCTTGCATCGCGCCGGGACGCAGGCCAGCATCGGCGCATGCAAGCCAATTTCGTCCGCAATCTGAAGCTGATGTGCAGCTACGCGCCCTCGATCTCCGAGGCGTGTCGCAGCATGGGGATCAACCGGCAGCAGTTCACCAAATACCTCAACGGCACCTCACGCCCCTCGGCGCGGAACCTGCGCCGCATCTGCGACTATTTCGGGGTCGAGGAGGAAGAGCTCGCCCTGCCCCACGGACGGTTTTCCGAGATCGTCTCGCTCCGCCCGCGCGCGCGCCACCTGATCCGCGCCCTCGGCCCCGCGGCGATGCATATCGACCGGATGTTCTCGACCTCGGTCGACAGTCTGCAGCCCTATTGCGGCTATTACCATTACTACTATTACACGCCCAGCCGGCCCGGCATGATCCGCCGCTCGCTGCTGCGCATCACCGGCTACAAGGGCATCCATTACACCAACCTGTGCGAGCGCATCCAGCCATCCGAGACCCCGCTCGGCCGGTCGCATTTCGTCCGCTACGTGGGTGTCGCGGTGATGCTGGGCGGGCGCATCTTCATCGTCGATCACAATGCCCGGGCGCTCCGGTCCATGTCGCAGACCATCCTCTTCCCCTCGGCCACCGACGAGCCGCAGTTCCTGACCGGCATGACATTGGGTGTGCAGGGCCGCAGCGCACGGGCCCCCTTCGCCGCGCAGGTGTTTCTGGAATACCTCGGCCCCACCACGAACACGCGCGAGGCGATGCGCGCGACCGGCGTCTTCGATGCCGACAGCACCGAACTGCCGCGCCATGTCGCGCGCATGCTTGCCGTGGGCGGAGCGGGGATGCACATGATGACCGCCATCGAACTTCCGGCCTGACCTGACGCCACTTGGCGCGCATTGTGCGTCAAGTGCATGAAGCGTCCCCGAAAAGCGCTATTGCCCCACCTCCCCTGGCTTCGCAGGATGGTCAAAGCGCGATGCCGGGCCTGAACCCGGCACGACGGTCGCGACAACCTAGCCAACCGGGAGCCTCCGATGACGAACACACTGCCAAAGCGCCTGTTCTCCGCGCCCACCCGCCGCCAGTTCATGGCCGGCACGGCCGCTTTCGGCGCGGTCACGATGCTGCCGATCGTCGCCTGGGCCGACAATGGCCGGCTGAATGTCCGCGCCTATCTGGAGCCCGACGACTACGACCCGCTCGACGCCTCGGGCTTCCTGGAAGAGCTGCTTTACGGCTGCATCTACCGCAAGCTGATCCAGTACCAGCCCGGCGACGAATGGGACTGGCAGCTGGATCTGGCCGAAGAGATCGAACAGACCAGCCCCACCACCATCGAGTTTCGCCTGAAGGAAGGCCAGATGTGGTCGGACGGCTATGGCGAGATCACCGCCGAGGACGTCAAGTTCTCGCTCGACCGCCACATGGTCGAAGAGAACAACTCGCGCATCAAGCCCGACCTCGGCCCCTTCACCCATGTCGAGGTGACCGGCACCTATTCGGGCATCATTCACCTCGAGCGCCCCTTCGCGCCGATCTGGACCATCGCGCTGCCGTACCTCGCCGGCACGATCATCTGCAAGGAAGCGGTCGAGGAAGCCGGCGGGCGCATCACCACCGCCGTGCCACCCGCCGTCTCGGGCCCCTACCGCGTGGTCGAGCATCGCCTGGGCGAACGCTGGGTGCTGGAGCGCAACCCCGACTTCTCGGGCGAGGCCGCGGATTTCGAGCGCGTCGACCTCGTCGTCATCGTTGACGAGGCCGCCGCCGAGATCGCCAAGGAGGCGGGCGACGTCGATTTCACCTCCATCGGCCCGGCCTCGGTCGCGCGGCTCCAGGACAATGTGCCCGACGGCATGCGGCTTTCCGTGCATCCGGCGCTGTTCTACCACTGGATCGGGCTCAACGTGCAGAACCCGAAATTCGAGGACGAGCGCGTGCGCATGGCGATCATGCACGCGATCGATGTCCCCTCGATCATCCAGGCGGCCTTCTTCGACGTGGCCGACCCCGCCACCGGCATCATCGCGCCCGGCCTCATCGGCCACCGCCCCGAGACGATCATCCCGCCCGAGGCCGATTACGAGCGCGCCCGCGAGCTTCTGGACGAGGCCGGCATCGACCGGCTGGAGGTCAATGTCGACGTCCTGAACACCGTCATCCATACGACCGCCGCGCAGGTGATGCAGGCGACGATGGCGCAGGCGGGGATCGACCTCAACATCTCGGTCCACGAATCGGGCTCGTTCTGGAGCCTTGGGGTCGCCGCCGACGGCGACCGCTGGCAGGACCTGGAACTCACCATCAAGCGCTTCTCGATGACGCCCGACCCCTATTACGCCACCGCCTGGTTCGTCACCGACCAGATCGGCGACTGGAACTGGGAGCAGTTCTCGAACGAGGAGTTCGACGAACTCCACGAGGAGGCCCTGTCCGAGACCGACCCCGAACGGCGCGACGAGATGTATCGCCGCATGCAGGACCTGATGGAGGAATCGGGCGGCTACCGCTTCATCACCCACGGCGTGACCGCGAACCTCTACGCCGACAACATCGAACCCGCCACGCGCCCCGACGGGCTGCCGCTCGTGCAGTTCTTCCGCCGCGCCTGAGCGACGGCCCCGGCGCCCGATCCGGCGCC
>SLKW01000500.1 GCA_007134405.1 Paracoccaceae bacterium | reverse complement strand
GCAGCCGGGCGAACGGGTCGAGATGCCGGTGACCTTCTATGTCGACCCAGACATCCTTGACGACCGTGAGGCGCGCGGAACGCATACGATCACGCTGTCCTACACCTTCCATCGGGCGCCCTTGCGCCCCGAGGACATGGCCGCGCTCGATGAGGACGCGGAACAACAGACGAACTGAACGATGATCCCCGTCCAGGGGGCAAGGGCCAAGCCGAGGGAACCAAATGGCGCACGCTAAGAACCACGATTATCACATCCTGCCTCCGTCGATCTGGCCGTTCTTCTCGGCGGTGGCCGCGTTCGTCATGCTGGTGGGCGCGGTCTTCTGGATGAACGACATGGGGCCCTGGCTATTCCTCATGGGGGCTGTGGGCGTTGCCTACGTGATGTACGCGTGGTGGGCCGATGTCGTGATCGAGAGCCATGCCGGCGATCATACGCCGGTGGTGGTCCTGGGGCTGCGATACGGGTTCATCCTGTTCGTCATTTCGGAAGTGATGTTCTTCGCTGCGTGGTTCTGGTCGTTCTTCAAGCACGCCCTCTACCCGATGCACCCCGAAGGGCTCAGCCCGGCGATCGATGGTGTCTGGCCGCCGGCGGGAGTCGAAACCTTCGATCCTTGGCATCTGCCGCTCATCAACACGCTTGTTCTGCTGCTTTCAGGATGCGCGGCGACCTGGGCGCACCACGCCATCGTGCACGAAAACAATCGCAAGGATTTGCAGACGGGGCTGATTGTCGCCGTCATCCTCGGCGTGATCTTCACCGGGCTGCAGGCTTATGAATACACGCATGCGGGTTTCGGCTTTGCCGGCAACATCTACGGCGCCAACTTCTTCATGGCGACGGGCTTTCACGGCGTACACGTCATCATCGGGACGATCTTCCTGTTCGTATGTTACTTGAGAGCAAGGGCGGGACACTTCACCCAAGAACGACATGTCGGACTTGAAGCCGCGGCCTGGTATTGGCATTTCGTTGACGTGGTCTGGCTGTTCCTCTTTGCCTCGATCTATGTCTGGGGGCAGTAGACCGCTTTCCTGACGCGCGCCGTCAAAGTCTTTGGCGCGCGCCCTTCGCGGGGCGCGCGCCGTCCTATTTCGGAGCCCGCCGTGCTTGCCCGAATTTTTCCATCTCTAGTTTTTGGCATCGTTGGCGTGGCGGTGCTGGCATCTCTGGGCTTCTGGCAACTGTCGCGGCTCGATGAGAAGCTGGCACAAATCGCGGCAATCGAGGCACGGATCGGTGACTCACCCGCTGCCTTGCCTGAGCGTCCGGACGCTCAGGCTGACCGCTACCGCCCTGTCGCCGTCAGTGGACGGTACACCGGCGAGGTCGTGCATGTCCTGTCGGCACTCGAAGGCTTCGGTCCGGGCAGTCGGGTGATTGCCGCGTTCGAAATGGCGGACGGCACGCGCATTCTGGTTGACCGGGGCTTCTTGCCCGAAGCCGCGCGCGGCACTGTAGATTTGGCTTCCGACCTCATAACGGTGACCGGCAACCTCGATTGGCCGCAAGACACCGATGGCTACACCCCCGAGCCCGACCTAGCCCGCGGCCTCTGGTTTTCGCGGGAGGTCGAGCCGATTGCGGCGCATCTGGGTACGCAGCCGTTGATGGTGGTTGCCCGGGCCGATGCGCCGGCAGCCGGGCTGATTGCCACACCCCTGGACAGTGCGGATCTGCGCAACGACCATCTGGAATACGCGATCACCTGGTTTCTGCTCGCCGCAGCCTGGGCGGGGATGACAGTCTTCCTGCTCTGGCGTATCAGGCAGAACCGCGCGTAAAGGAGCTTTCATGCACTATATCTCCACCCGCGGCGCCGCGCCCGCGCTCGAATTCGAGGCGACCATGCTTACCGGGCTGGCTCGTGACGGCGGCCTCTACGTGCCTGAGCGCGTGCCGGCGATGACCGAGGCCGCGATCGCCGCGCTCGCCGGGCAGCCATACGAGGAGGTGGCCTTTCGCGTCATGCGTCCCTTCATTGGCGGCGCGTTCACCGATGACGAGTTTCGCACCCTGATTTCTTCCGCCTACGCCGATTTCGGCCATGCCGCCCGGGCACCGCTGAAGCAACTCTCTTCAGGCCATTTCCTTCTTGAGCTTTTCCACGGCCCGACGCTCGCCTTCAAGGATTTCGCCATGCAGCTGATTGGGCAGCTGTTTCAGGCGTCCCTCAAGCGGTCCGATGAGCGCGTTACCATCATCGGCGCCACCTCGGGCGATACCGGCTCGGCCGCAATCGAGGCGTTCCGCGGCCTCGACAATGTCGATGTCTTTATCCTCTTCCCGCACGGTCGTGTCTCCGAGGTGCAGCGCCGGCAGATGACGACGCCGGCGGATCGGAATGTGCACGCGCTGGCCGTCGAAGGCGACTTCGACATCTGCCAGGCGCTGGTGAAGGACATGTTCAACGACTTCGCGTTCCGCGACCGGGTGGGGCTCGCGGGGGTGAACAGCATCAACTGGGCCCGCGTACTGGCGCAGGTCGTCTACTACTTCACCGCCGCCGTGGCTCTCGGCGCGCCGCACCGGTCGGTGGCCTTTACCGTGCCCACGGGCAATTTCGGCGACATCTTCGCGGGCCACATCGCCCGCGCCATGGGCCTTCCCATCGCAAAGCTGGTCATCGCGACCAATCAGAACGACATATTGCACAGGTGTCTCACCACCGGCGTATACCAAACCGAGGCCGTTCTGCCCTCGATCAGCCCGTCGATGGATATCCAGGTGTCGTCAAATTTCGAGCGCGCGCTTTTTGAGGCATACGGCCGCGACGGTCGCGCGGTCGCACAGTTGATGGACGAACTGAGATCCACGGGACGCTTTGCCGTCAGCCAAGGGGCGATCGAGGCGTTACGCGAAACCTACGCTTCGGGCCGCGTGAGCGAGGCCGAAACCGCGGCCATCATCACGCGAACCTACCGAAAGACGGGTGAGTTGCTCTGCCCGCACTCGGCCGTTGGTGTCGGAGTGGCGGAGGCACATCTGGGCACGATACCGATGGTGACGCTTGCAACGGCGCATCCGGCGAAATTCCCCGATGCGGTCGAGGCCGCGACCGGGATCCGACCCGGTTTGCCCGCGCGTATGGCGGATATGTTCGACCGCCCGGAACGGCTCACGCGGCTGGCAAACGATCGCGCCGCACTGCAAGCGCTGATCCTGCAGCGCACGGGGCTGGAGGCGGACGCTTGATGCACCGCCTGACCACGCTGCCTAACGGTTTTCGCATCGTTTCCGAATACATGCCGGGCCTGGCCTCGGCCGCTGTCGGCGTCTGGGTCATGGCCGGCGCGCGTCACGAGCGCGCTGAAGAGAATGGCATCGCGCACTTCCTGGAGCACATGGCATTCAAGGGGACGACCCGGCGCACCGCCCTGCAGATCGCTGAAGAGATCGAGGACGTTGGCGGCTACATAAACGCATATACTTCGCGCGACGCAACTGCCTATTACGCCCGAGTGCTGGGGGCCGACGTGCCGCTCGCACTCGACGTCATCGCCGATATCGTGCTGAATCCAGCTTTCGATCCGCGCGAGATCGAAATAGAGCGCGGCGTCATCCTTCAGGAGATAGGCCAGGCGCTGGATACGCCCGACGACGTCATCTTTGACTGGCTGCAGGAAGCCAGCTACCCCGACCAGGCCATCGGCCGCCCGATCCTAGGCGCGACAGACCGCGTCGCCAGCCACGGCGCCGATGCCTTGCGTGGCTTCGTCGCCGGGCATTATGGGCCGGGTCAGATGATCCTTTCCGCCGCTGGCGCCATTGACCACGATGATCTGGTCAAACTCGCCGAGGACCAGTTCGGCCATCTGCCGCTGCTCGCCATGCCCCCCACCGAACCTGCCCGCTTCCACTGCGGGGAACGGCGCGAGGTCAAGCGGTTGGAGCAGGCGCATTTCGCGCTCGCCATCGAGGCACCGGGCTTTCGCGACCGCGACGTCTACACAGCGCAGATATTCGCAGCGATCCTCGGAGGCGGCATGTCCTCGCGCCTGTTCCAGAAACTGCGCGAGGAGCGCGGGCTCTGCTATACGACTTTTGCGCAAGCCGGTGCGCACGAAGACACCGGCACGATCACCATTTACGCCGGCACAGGTGGCGGGCAGGTCAAGGCATTGGCCGAACTCACGATCGATGAGGTCCGCCGAGCCGCCGAGGACATGACCGACGCGGAGCTTGCCCGCGCACGCTCACAGATGAAGGCTGGGTTGCTCATGGGCCTCGAAAGCCCCTCGGCCCGCGCCGAGCGACTGGCGCGGATGTTGGCGATCTGGGAGCGGGTGCCTAGCCTCGAGGAGACAGTGGAGAAGATCGATGCCGTGGACTTGCCCGCCATCCGCGCTTATGGCGAGCGCACTGCGGGCGAGGCGCGGCTGGCACTGGCGCTCTACGGTCCCGTCAAGCGCGCGCCGGAACTGGAGGCGCTGCGCGAGAGGCTCGTTCGTTGATGTCGGTCTGGCCGTTCGGGCGCTGGCGGCGCAATGGCGTTGCGACCGAGCGGCTTCTTATGCGGTTGCCCGAGCATGCCGACTATCGCGCCTGGGCAAATCTGCGCGAAGAAAGCGCCGAGTTCTTGATCCCCTGGGAGCCCGCCTGGTCGGCGGATCACCTGACGCGGCGCGCCTTCACCGCCCGTGTCCAGTGGGCCGCGCGCGTCCACGGGCAAGGCTCCGCAATGCCACTTTTCCTCATCCGGCAGAGCGACGCGGTGCTGCTTGGGGCCATCACCCTGGACCATATCCGTCGTGGACCCAGCCAGTCGGGCACGATCGGCTACTGGATTGGCCAGCCCTATGCTCGGCAGGGCTACATGCGCGAGGCGATCCAGGGTCTGGTTCACCACGCCTTCACGGTGCTGGACCTGAGCCGTATCGAGGCGGCGTGTCTGCATGAGAATGCGGCGTCGCGCGGGGTGCTCGAGAAATCGGGCTTCAAATACGAAGGCGTGGCGCAATCCTATTTACAGATCAATGGCCGCTGGCGAAACCACGTGCTCTATGCCAATCTACGTCCCGACCGTCGCGGTCGAACCGCCACTGGATGAGGGCCGCGATGCTCAACCCTGCCGATCACGCGTTTCTGGATGCGTTGGCTAAACAGTTGCCACCAGACGCGCTGCGCTCCCCCGAAGCGCGGCACCTAGAGGAGCCGCGCGGACGTTGGGCGGGTCGCGCCGGTGCGGTCGCCTGCCCATCCTCGGTCGAGGAGGTGTCGATCATCTTGCGCAGCGCGCATTCCGCCCGCGTCGGCGTCGTGCCCTATGGTGGGGGAACGGGACTTGTCGGG
>SLKW01000156.1 GCA_007134405.1 Paracoccaceae bacterium | reverse complement strand
GTATCGAGATAATCGCGCGCCTCGGGGAACAGGTCGCGCACCCAGGCAATCTCGTCCGTCTGCTCGCTCAGATGGGTCTGCATCAGGCAGTCGGGATGCGCGGCCCAGAGCGCACCCAAAGCCTCGAGCTGTTCGGGAGTCGAGGTGGGCGCGAAGCGCGGCGTGATGACATAGGACAGCCGGTCCACTCCATGCCAGCGCGCGATCAGGGCAGCGCTGTCGTCATGCGCCGAGGCCGATGTGTCGCGCAGCCCCTCGGGTGCATTGCGGTCCATGCAGGTCTTGCCGGCAAGCGCCCGCATCCCCCGCGCCTGCGCGGCGGAAAAAAAGGCATCCACGCTTTTGGGGTGGATCGTGGTGTAGCTGCACATCGTCGTCGTGCCGTGCGCCAGCATCAGATCGAGGCAGGTCTCGGCCGTCGCGCGGGCGAAGGCCGGGTCGGAAAACCGCATCTCCTCGGGGAAGGTGTAGGTGTTCAACCAGTCGATCAGCCGCTTGCCCCAGGACGCGATGATCGCCGTCTGCGGGTAGTGGACATGCGCGTCGACGAAGCCCGCCGAAATCAGCGCCGCGCCGTAGTCGTGCATTCGCGCCCTCGGATGGGAGCGGCGCAACGCCTCGACGGGGCCCAGTGCGGCGATGCGCCCCCCCTCGACCAGTACCGCGCCGCGCGAGTCGTGACGCGCGGCCTCGGGCCCCTCGGCAAAGGGGTCGGCGGCGAAGCAGAGGGTCTGGCCGATGAGAAGGTCGGACATGCGGGGCCTTTCGAGCGGGGAATATCCGGCCCCGAGGGCGCGGCGCGCCTTTATTGCGCGTCCGTTTGCGCTTAACAACCATCAGCGCCGCGGATGGCCTCGGCGCAGTCAGACGGAGGTGACGATGCGCGTATCAAGGCTTGCGGGTAGCACCGCGCCGATCCACCGCATGAGTAGGCGCGGGAGCGGCGTTCTTGCCAAAGCGCCGGAGCGCCGCCGATGACCGATGCACCCGAGATCGACACCGCCAAGGCCGCGGCGCGCAAGGCCGTCTTCGCCGCGCGGAGCGAGGCGCATGGCTCAGGCTTGGACGCTCCGGCGCAAGCCCATCTTGCGCATGCCATCGCGCCGCATGCCGAGGAACCGCTGGCCGGCTACATGCCCATCCGGACCGAGATCGACCCCGTGCCAGTCATGGCCGCGCATCGGGGACCCGTCGGCGTGCCGGTGATTCTGGGGCGGGGCCGGCCGCTCGCCTTTCACGAATGGGCGCCCGACGGCGAGATGGTCGAGGGGCCGTTCGGCGCGCGCATCCCCGCTTCGGGCCGCCCCATGGTGCCAAAGGTGCTGATCGTGCCGCTTGTCGGCTTCGACGCGCGCGGTTATCGGCTGGGCTATGGGGGCGGATTCTACGACCGGACGCTCGCCGAACTTCGCGCCGCCGGTCCGGTGCTGGCGATCGGCTTTGCCTATGGTGTGCAGGAATTCGCCCGGCTTCCGATCGATGCCTTTGACCAGCGCCTCGACATGGTGGTCACCGAGGCGGGCATCCGACATTTCGGCGACTGACGCACGCTGTGGGCGCGGGCCCGAGGCCCCCGCGCCCGCAGCGTAACCGGTCAGGGGTTCGACGCCGCCAGTGACAGGCGCGCGTTCGAAGGCGGCTGCGGGCTGTTCGAATCCATGAATTCGAAGACTAGCGGGCGGATGTTGTCGCGCCAGCTGCGGCCGGCGAAGATCCCGTAGTGACCCGCGCCCGGCTCCACATGATGCGCCTTCTTCGACGGATCGAGCCCGGTGAGCAGGTCAAGCGCGGCGAGGCACTGCCCGGGGGCCGAGATGTCGTCCTTGGCGCCCTCCACGATCTTCACGGCGACCTCGGTGATCTTGCCGATATCGGCGCGCCGTCCCTCCACGGTGAACTCGTTCAAGGCGATCTCGCGCCGCTTGAAGATACGCTCCACGGTCGACAGGTAGAATTCGGCGGTCATATCCATCACCGCCAGGTATTCGTCGTAGAAACGATTGTGCTTGTCACGCTCGCTGTCCTCGCCCCGCGCGGCGGCGACGATCTTGTCGGAAAATGCCTCGGCGTGGCGGTCGAGATTCATTGACAGAAACCCGGCCAGCTGCAGAAGGCCCGGATAGACCATCCGCCCGACACCGCGGTACTTGAACCCGACGCGCTGGATCGCGAGGTGCTCGAGCTGGCCCATGGTGACGCGGCGGCCGAAGTCGGTCACCTCGGTCGGCGCGGCATCGGGATCGACGGGGCCGCCGATCAGCGTCAGGGTGCGCGGCTGCGCGCTGGGGTCGTCCTCGGCCAGGATGGCGGTCGCGGCGAGCGCCAGCGGCACCGGCTGGCAGACGGCGACCACATGCGTGTCGGGCCCGAGGTGCTTCATGAAGTCGACGAGGTAGCGGGTGTAATCCTCGACATCGAACTTGCCGGCGGAGACGGGGATGTCGCGGGCATTGTGCCAGTCGGTGATCCAGAGTTCCGAATCGGGCAGAAGGCTGGCCACGGTGGACCGCATGAGCGTCGAGTAATGGCCCGACATCGGTGCGATCAGCAGGATGCGGCGCGGCTTTTCGGGGCGGTTGTGGACACGAAAGCGCACCAGATCGCCGAAGGGGCGCGCGACCGCGGTCTCACTCTCGACCAGGTGATCGCGGCCGTCTTCGGCCACCACTGTGCGGATGCCCCAGTCGGGCTTGATGACCATGCGTGCGAAAGAGCGTTCGGTCACCCGCCCCCAGGCGGACATAACCTTGAAAAGCGGATGCGGCACCAGCCCCCAGACGGGGTAGGAGGCGAAGGCGCGCGCCGACGCTCCGAGCCATTCATTCGTGTTTCGCGCCGCTTCCATCAGGTCGTACGTGGCCATTTGCCTCATGCTTTGCTCCTGCGTCTGGCGCGGTCCGGGCAAGTCTTTGCAACGTGGCCCGATCCGTTTATGCTGCACTGCAGGACGATAGGGGGGGAAAGCGTTCATGGCAACGTCAGGAAGTCACGAATCCCGGAATTTGGACAATTTGAACACAAACATCGCGCGTATCGACGACTTGACGCAGCGTCTGGTTGCGGCTTTTGCCCGCAAACAACCACAACGTCCCGATCTGCAGGGACCCGATCCCACCCTCTACATGCGCGCGGCGACGGCATACTGGGCCGAGATGGTGAACAACCCCTCAAAAATGTGGGAACA
Source organism: Paracoccaceae bacterium (assembly GCA_007134405.1). GTDB lineage: Bacteria > Pseudomonadota > Alphaproteobacteria > Rhodobacterales > Rhodobacteraceae > Pararhodobacter. Next base: position 2,126 of record SLKW01000156.1, on the reverse strand, counting down.
TCAGATCGGCTACTGGGGCAAAACGCTGAAGCATTACATCGAAACGCAGGAGGCGTTGCGCCGCGGAACGCTCACCCCGCCCGAGGACAACACCCCGAATGACCGGCGGTTCTCGAACCCGCTGTGGAAGACGCATCCCTATTTCAATTTCATCAAGCAGCAGTACCTGATGTCGTCGCAGGCGATCGAAGAGGCGATCGCGAGCCTCGATTCGCTCGACCCGCGCGAAAAGCGCCGTCTGGAGTACTTCGGCCGCCAGATCATCGACATGCTGGCGCCCACGAATTTCCTGGCAACCAATCCCGACGCGCTGCAGCGCGCCGTCGATTCGGACGGCGAGAGCCTGGTTAAGGGTTTAGAGAATCTGGTGCGCGACCTCGAGGCGAACAATGGCGAGCTTCTGGTCACGCTGTCGGACAAGGAAGCCTTCGAGGTCGGCGGCAACATCGCCACGACCGAGGGCGCTGTGGTCTTCCGCAACCGGATGTTCGAACTGATCCAGTACAAACCCACGACCGAGAAGGTGCACGAGACGCCGTTGCTGATCTTCCCGCCCTGGATCAACAAGTACTACATCATGGACCTAAAGCCGCAGAACAGCCTGATCAAGTGGATCGTCGATCAGGGCTACACGCTGTTCGTGGTGAGCTGGGTCAACCCAGACGCGAACTACCGCGATGTCGGCCTGGACGAGTATGTCGAGGAAGGGTTCCTGACCGCGATCGAGAAGGTCAAGGAGATCTGCGAGGTCAAGACGATCAACACGATCGGCTACTGCATCGCCGGCACCACGCTGAGCCTGACGCTGGCCCTGATGGCCAAGCGCCAGAACCGGGCGGTCAAGTCGGCGACCTTCTTCACAACGCTTACCGATTTCTCGGACCAGGGCGAGGTGGGCGTCTTTCTTTCGGACGATTTCATCGACGCGCTCGAGGCCGAGGTCGAGGACAAGGGGTTCCTGCATCGCTTCTTCATGTCGCGGACCTTCACCTACCTGCGGTCGAACGATCTGGTCTACGGGCCGGCGATCCGCAGCTACATGCTGGGCGAGGCGCCGCCCGCCTTCGACCTTCTCTACTGGAACGGCGACGGGACCAACCTGCCGGCGAAGATGACCGTCCAGTATCTGCGCGGGCTCTGCCAGCAGAACCAATTTGCCGAAGACGGGTTCGAGATCTGCGGCAAGAAAGTCTCGATCGAGGGCGTCAAGGTACCGCTCTGCGCCGTGGCCTGCGAAACCGACCACATCGCGGCGTGGAAATCCAGTTTCCGGGGCGTCGCCCAGATGGGGTCGAAGGACAAGACCTTCATCCTGTCCGAGTCAGGCCATATCGCCGGGATCGTGAACCCTCCGACAAAGAAGAAATACGGCCATTACACCAGCGATGCCCCGATCGAGAGCCCAGAGAAGTGGCAGAAGGCGGCAACGCATCACGAGGGCTCGTGGTGGCCGCGCTGGGAGGAATGGTTGCGCAAGCGCTCGGGCAAGCAGATCCCCGCGCGCGCCTTGCCCGAGGACGCGCTTTGTCCGGCGCCCGGCACCTATGTCGCCACCGATCCCAACGCGGGAGATACCTGAGGCCACACGCTTCGCCCTTGCGGGAGGCACCGGCGGCGGGTTCACCTGCGGCGGGTTTGGCTGGCCCGAGATTTTTTTGCTGCAGTGCAGAAATTGGGGTTGATTTTCTGCACTGCAGCATGCATATTCCGTGCAGTCGCAGCAAACAGACCAACCAAGACCGCAAGGAGAGACACCATGGCGAAGAATGACATGAACAAGATGATGCAAGACATGATGGGCGCGTTCCCCGTCGACCCGAAGGCGATGCAGGACGCGTTCCGCACGCAGGCCCAACTGGGCGAGCGCATGAGCAAGGTTTACCTGGAAGCCGCCGAGAAGTCGGCCGACGTTTCCACCAAGTGGACCAAGTCGGCCCTGGCGAAGATGGGCGAAGTTTCGACCGTCAAGGAAGAGCCCTCGGACTACGCCAAGTCGATGACCGACTTCGCTTCGGCCTCGGCCGAACTCGCCGCCGAGCACATGTCGGCCTATGCCGAGATCGCCAAGCGCGTGCAGATGGAAACCGTCGAGCTGATGCTCGCCGCTGGCAAGGACCTGTCGGCCG
>SLKW01000211.1 GCA_007134405.1 Paracoccaceae bacterium | reverse complement strand
GCCGCTCGGTCTGCTCGACACGCATGTCTCGCAGCATCTGTGCTGGCCGTGGGATCTGGACGTCTGGCGCGAACTCAACAACGGCCGGACCCTCACCCTGTTCGATCTGGGCCGCATCCCGCTGACCGTCCGCCTGGGCCTGCCTCAGGTTCTTGCGCGTCACGGCTGGGGCATGACGGTCGCAGGCTCGGCGGTCCGGTACCGCCGCCGCGTGCGCGCCTTTCATCGGCTCGAGATGCACTCGCGGATTATCGGCTGGGATGCGCGCTTTCTCTACGTCGAGCAATCCATGTGGCGCGAAGGCGCCGCGCTCAACCACGTGCTCATGCGACAGGCCGTGACCGGACCGGAAGGGATCGTCCCACCCGAACGGCTGATCGCGGCGCTTGGCGGGCCGGCGGAAGGTCCCGCTCTGCCGGCCTGGGTGACGGCCTGGATCGCAGCGGAGGCGGCGCGCCCCTGGCCGCCGATGCAGGGCGGAGAAGCCGCCGCAAATCGGACCTGAACTGACATAAGTCAAGCCAGATAATTGACCTGCATCATGGGCGGACGCGCCGCGATGTGGTCACGCTTCCGTGACGCGCGCCGCTATGTTACCTTGAGATGCCGGACGCCGCTGGAAGAAAAAGGAGAAGACCCGTGAAGCCAACCCTTGCCACCCTCCTCGCCACGGCCGCCAGCGCGGCCCTTCTGCTGGCCGCCCCGGCGGTCGCGGATGACGTCGAGGACTACATCGACTTCTTCGAGCCGCTTCCGGCGCTGCCCCCGATCCCGGCCGGCACCACGATGTCCCCCGAACGGATCGAACTGGGCCGCATGCTGTTCTTCGAGCCGCGCATCTCGGCCTCGGGGGTGATCAGTTGCGCCACCTGCCATAACCCCGCCCTGGGATGGACCGACCGCATCCCGCGCGCTGTCGGTCATGGCGGCCAGGTGGGCGAGCGCAACACGCCGACGGTGCTGAACTCCGGCTTCCTCGAGGCGCAGTTCTGGGACGGGCGCGAGCCCGACCTCGAAGGTCAGGCGTTGGGTCCGATCGAGGCCGAGGTCGAGATGGCGATGACGCTGGAAGAAGCGATCGACCAACTCAACGAGTTCGAGATCTACCGCGAAGCCTTCGCCGAGGCGTTCCCCGATGTGGACGACCCGGTGAACCCGCCCAACGTGGCGCTTGCCATCGCCGCCTTCGAGCGCACGCTGAACACGCCGAATTCGCCCTTCAACCGCTTCCTGAAGGGTGACCGCGCGGCGATGGACGAGCAGCAGCAGCGCGGCATGATGCTTTTCGTCGACAATGGCTGCGTCGCCTGCCACAGCGGGCCGATCCTGTCGGACAGCATGTTCCACCGTTTCGAGCTTCCCGGCTCGACCGACGAGGGGCGTTTCGTGGTGACCGGGGAGGAGCAGGACCGCTTCGCCTTCCGGACGCCGACGCTGCTGAACGTCGCGGTGACCTATCCGTATTTCAACAACGGCTCGGTCGACAATCTGCACGATGCGGTGAACCTGATGGGCCAGCAGATGCTGGGCCAGGATTTCGAGGAGGACGAACTCGACGACATCGTCGCCTTCCTGCACGCGCTGACCGGCGAGATGCCGCGGATCGAGATCCCCGCGCTGCCGTAAATCAGGGCGGTTCGTACCGACATGACGCCCCCGCAGGCCGCTGCGGGGGCGTTTTTCTTGTCGTCCCCTTTCGTCTTGCCCGAAGACGCGCGTAACGTGGCGGGCAAAAGGGGTGCGTCATGTCGATGATCGGTCACAACAACGGCCCGGCGCTGGAGCGGGGGCGCGGCTGGCGGACGCATTGCTGGCAACAGGCGCGGGCCCGATTGCTGCCGACCCTGCCGATCGAGGTGGTGCGGCTGCGGGTGCGGCGCGCGGCCGAGATCGGGCTTGACTACCGCACCTATGCCTCGATCCGCGCCGCGTCCGGGCATGACGTGGTGGCGTTCCTGTTCTCGACCAACGCGCTGCGGCTGCTGCCACCGCGGGTCGCGCTGCCCGAGGATCGGCGCGCGCGGCTGGCGGCGATGGCGGGGACGGGCCGCGGGGCGCTCGTTCAGGCGCCGCTTGGCGCGGCGGCGGTCATCGCCGCGGCGCCCGGTCTTCTCGATCACGTGGGGCAGGCGCCTGCCCCCTTCGCCCCCTGGCCCGAAATCCGCGCCGCGATTGCGGCGGCGCTGACAAAGGGCGGCTGGCCGCGCGCCGGAACGGTGATTGTGGGCGACACGATGGACGAGCGGGACTGGGCCGCGGCGGCGCGGCTTGCCTATTATCTGCCGGCGGAGCGTGTGTTTCCGGGCTGAGGCTGGCTGCGCAAATTTGCGCACGATGGTCCTCGACGGCAGAAATCGTTGCAATCGCGCCATCAAACCCGCCCTCGGTGAAAGGAGTGAACCGATTGGTGCGCGAATGTGAAAAGAATCGGCGGTTTTCGCCCGTTTCAATTACGCGCGGTGGCGTCCTTGGGCGGGATGGGCGATCCGCCGTATCTGCGCGGCCGGTGGGGCGCCACGGCGGGGGAAAAAGCCCTTTTCTTTCCTGCGCGCAAGCGTGTAGGATCGCGCGCATGGCTCGGACCCGCCCAGACACCCCCCTCCGCGACGTCGCGCCCGGCATTCGGCCGGTACGCGCGATGGAGGGTCTTCGGTCCGGCCACCTGCTCCTTAGCGGCCTCTGAGCGTGCCTTCGGGCGCGACCGCTCAGAGGTATCCAGCGCCCCTTCGCCCGCTCTAGGACCTAAGCAAGACGAGACATTCCGATGACCATCACCGAACAGAACCGCGTTCTGATCTTCGACACGACACTGCGCGATGGCGAACAGTCGCCCGGCGCGACGATGAGCCATGAAGAGAAGCTCGAGATTGCCACCCTTCTGGACGAGATGGGCGTCGATATCATCGAGGCGGGCTTTCCCATCGCCTCGGACGGCGATTTCGAGGCGGTGAAGGCCATCGCCCTGGCCGCGAAGAACGCCACGATCTGCGGCCTCGCGCGTGCCAATTTCGCCGATATCGACCGCTGCTGGGAAGCCGTGAAGCACGCGAAAAGCCCCCGCATCCACACCTTCATCGGCACGTCACCGCTGCATCGCGACATCACCGCGCTGGACCAGGATGGCATGGTGGAGCGCATCCAGGCCACCGTCAGCCACGCCCGCAACCTGTGCGACAACGTGCAATGGTCGCCGATGGACGCGACGCGGACCGAGCACGATTTCCTTTGCCGCACGGTCGAAACCTCGATCAAGGCCGGCGCCAGCACGATCAACATCCCCGATACGGTGGGCTACACCGCGCCGCGCGAATCGGCCGACCTGATCCGCATGCTGCGCGAACGCGTGCCGGGGGCCGAGGATGTGATCTTCTCGACGCATTGCCACAACGACCTCGGCATGGCGACGGCGAACTCGCTCGCCGCGGTCGAGGCCGGCGCGCGGCAGATCGAATGCACGATCAACGGGCTGGGCGAGCGCGCCGGCAACACCGCGCTGGAAGAGGTGGTGATGGCGCTGCGCGTGCGCAACGACATCATGCCCTACCGGACCTCCATCGACACCACCAAGATCATCCAGATCAGCCGCTTGGTCGCCGCCGTGTCAGGCTTTCCGGTGCAGTACAACAAGGCCGTCGTCGGCAAGAACGCCTTTGCGCATGAATCCGGCATCCATCAGGACGGGATGCTGAAGAACAAGGAAACCTTCGAGATCATGCGCCCCGAGGATGTGGGCCTGGCCTCGACGAGCCTGGTGATGGGCAAGCATTCGGGCCGCGCGGCCCTGCGCGCCAAGCTTTCCGAACTGGGCTATGAGCTGGGCGACAATCAACTCAAGGACGTCTTCGTGCGGTTCAAGGCGCTCGCCGACCGCAAGAAGGAAGTCTATGACGACGACCTGATCGCGCTGATGCAGGACACGGCCTCGTCGGGCCAGGACGACTACCTGCAACTGCGCAAGCTGCGCGTGGTCTGCGGCACCGACGGTCCGCAGGAGGCCGAGTTGACGCTGCAGATCGGCGATGCGGAAAAATCCATCGACGCCACCGGCGACGGGCCCGTGGACGCGACCTTCAACGCGATCAAGATGCTCTATCCCCACGGCGCGACGCTCGAGCTTTACCAGGTGCACGCCGTCACCGAGGGGACGGATGCGCAGGCCACGGTCTCGGTCCGGCTGGAACATGAGGGGCGCGTCTATACCGGCCAATCCTCGGACACCGATACGGTCGTCGCCTCGGCCAAGGCTTATGTCAACGCGCTGAACCGGCTGCATCTGCACCGCAACCGCGCCGACAATTCCGCGCTCATGCAGTCGGCTGGCTGAGGCGCAACCGGCGGGCGAGCAAGCGAGCGGCAGAGAAGCGCCGATCGCCCGCCCCCGGCCCCTTTACGCCGCAGGCTTCACCCGCCTATAAGGACCCCGACCCTTGCCCCGCGCTACCGCGGGGCGAGTCGCATTTATGGGACTTTCGCAACATGTTCGGACTGACCGGCCTGTTTTCCTCGGATATGGCCATCGACCTCGGGACCGCCAACACGCTGGTCTATGTGAAGGGCCGGGGCATCATCCTGAACGAACCTTCGGTCGTGGCCTATCACGTCAAGGACGGGCGCAAGCAGGTGCTGGCGGTCGGCGAGGATGCGAAGCTGATGCTGGGCCGGACGCCGGGCTCGATCGAGGCGATCCGCCCGATGCGCGATGGCGTCATCGCCGATTTCGACGTCGCCGAAGAGATGATCAAGCACTTCATCCGCAAGGTGCACCGGCGCACGACCTTTTCCAAACCCAAGGTCATCGTCTGCGTGCCCTACGGCGCGACCCCGGTGGAAAAGCGCGCGATCCGCCAGTCGGTCCTGTCGGCCGGCGCGCGCCGCGCGGGGCTGATCTCGGAACCCATCGCCGCGGCGATCGGCGCGGGCATGCCGATCACCGACCCCACCGGCTCCATGGTCGTCGACGTCGGCGGCGGCACGACCGAGGTGGCGGTTCTGTCCCTGGGCGACATCGTCTACGCGCGCTCGGTGCGCGTCGGCGGCGACCGGATGGACGAGGCGATCATCTCCTACCTGCGCCGCCAGCAGAACCTGCTCATCGGCGAGGCCACGGCCGAGCGCATCAAATGCACCATCGGCACCGCGCGGATGCCCGACGACGGGCGCGGCATGACCATGTCGATCCGCGGCCGCGACCTTCTGAACGGCGTGCCGAAGGAGCTGGAGATCACCCAGGGCCAGATCGCCGAGGCGCTGTCGGAAACCGTGCAGACGATCTGCGAGGCGGTGATGATCGCGCTGGAAACCACGCCCCCGGACCTGGCCG
>SLKW01000207.1 GCA_007134405.1 Paracoccaceae bacterium | reverse complement strand
CGCCCGTTGCGTCGGGCAATAGCGCGTTCATGAAGGGCGCACGGCATCCCACATCCGTTGTCCGGAAAGATCAGTAACGCATGATCTGCGGTGGCTCTACCATATGCTGCGGCATGCGCCCGTTTCACAACCAGGCCGTTCGGAAAGTCCCGACCGCCAAGAGTGTCGCATTTTTCCATATTTCGCCGGCGCCGTATCTTTTCTTTTCATATTGACTGCAGAGCCGGAGATCTTGCGACGATTCCTCCGGCCGAGCGCCATTTTGTGCGCATGCGCGCACCGCAATGGCCGCGCCCGGCTCGGCGCGATCAATCGGACAGGAAAGCCCACATGGCCGGGGCAGCGGACGAGACGCCTCAGCGGCTGTCGGCGTCGTCCTCGCTCGGCAGCGACCGGCGGATCGCGGCCGCGTCGTGCTCCGCATCCTCCTCCTCCGGCGGCGCGCGCTGCGTCTCGGGCGAGGGCGTGTTCTGCGGCGCCCTCGCGGCCGAGACCCCCGGCCCCGGCGCGGGACGCTTGCGCCCCTTGGGCAGCGTGGGCGCACGCCGCAGGTTCAGCGGCGCGGCGCTGCCGTCCTTCTCCTGCCCCATGTAGAGCGTCATATGCGGGAACGGGATCTCCACATCGGCTTCGTCGAGCACCTGCTTGATGATCTCGTTATAGGCTCGGCCGATCGCCCATTGCATCCCCGGCAAAGTCTTGATCCGCCCGCGCACCACGACCGAAGATTCGCCCAGTTCCGCCACGCCGTGGATCTCGAAATCGTCGACGATGTGCTCGCCATGTTCGGTCGCCCGCAGGATGTCGAAGGCCTTCTGCATCAGCACCTTCACCTCGGCCACATCCTCGCGATAGGCGACGCCGATATCGGCGACGTGATAGGCGAAGCCCTTCATGAAGTTCGACACCATGTCGACCGAACTGAAAGGGATCAGGTGATAGGTGCCGTCCAGCGCGCGCAGACCAACCGAGCGGATGGTCAGCTTCTCGACCACGCCCGTGGTGCCGCCCGCGGTCACCACGTCGCCCTCGTTCATCGCGTTCTCGAACTGGATGAAGGCCCCGGTGATGATGTCCTGCACCAGCTTCTGCGCCCCGAAACCGATGGCCAGGCCCAGCACGCCCGCACCGGCCAGCAGGGGCGCGATGTTCACCCCCAGCTGCGACAGCGCCAGCATCGACGCCATGATGACCAGCGCGATGGTGAAGGCGTTGCGAAAGAGCGCCAGAAGCGTGCGTTCGCGCGGGGTCGGCACCGTGCCGACCACCGGGTTGAGCCGGTATTCGACGAACGATGTCACCGCCAGCCAGATCCCCAGCGCGATCAGGATGACCAGCGCGGCCGACAGGAACCGCCCGGTCAGATCACGCCCGACCCCGGTGGCCGCCCAGCCAAAGAAATCCATAACGTGCCACGCCTGCGCGATGGCCAGAAGAACCGCCAGAAAGACCAGGACGCGCAGGACCTTCAGGATGGTCGGGACAAATGCGTTCAGACGCTCTTCCAGAAGCGGCAGGGTCTCGCGCACATCGTCGGGCAGGCGCATGCCGCCGGTGATGGCGCGCGTGATCAGCGCCATGACGACGACACCGATCACGATCGCGATGATCGAGTTCAGCGTCGCAACCAGCATGAAGGGCAGCGCATCGGCCGGGCGCACCGTCCAGATGACGAACAGCGCGACGAGATAGGCGATGGCGAGCCAGTGCCAGAAACCAGCGAAGTAGGCCTCGATCCGTCCGATGAGATCGTCCGGCATGCGTTCGTGCCGGGCGCGCAGGGCGCGGGCGACCGGGGCGCGGTTTTGCAACACGATCAGGATCGCGATCAGCAGCGCCGTGACGACAATCAGAACGGCCACGCTGCCGCCGACCGCGAAGGACACCGCCGCGTTGATGATCGGCACGACAAGCAACAGGCCGTATCCCAGCAAACTTACCAGGCGCGAGGACCAGAAATACCAATAGGCCGCGGTCTCGTCGCTCATCGGCAGGAAGCGCAGTTTGGCGAAATTTGGCGACAGCACGCCGCGCAGCGCTACCTTGATCAATTCGACCAGCAGGAACGCGTTGAGAAACAGGCTCTGACGGAAATCCATCGCGCCCGGCTCGCCGATGAAGAGGGCGAAAGCATAGCCGCCCGCCCAGGCAATGACGATCAGAAGCGCGTCGATCAAGCTCGATCCCACGATGATCGACAGCGCGACGAACAACCGGCTCTTGTCGGCCCTGGCCCCCATTGCCATATACAGGCGCGCCGCGATTGCCCGTAGCAGGAAGAAGAGTGCCAGCGTCACCGCGCCGACCAGGATGAGCGCGGTGAACGCCTCGGTCAGCTCGGTCCAGTTGATTGGTGTGTCACCAGTAAAGGCAGAAAGGATCTGCCCACCCGCCGATGCGATGTCGAACAGGATGGCGGTCGCCCCTTCGGCGGTCGCGCGGGTGTGTTCGGCGATCTGGCGGGGCAGCGAGATCTGCGGCTCGGGCTCGGCGGCCGGGGGGATCGCGGCCGGATCGGCCTGGGCGGCGCTGGCCTCGAGCTGTCGAATGAGTTCTTCACGGGCGGCGTCGTCGCGCAGGATGTCCACGAGTTGCGCGGCAGCGTCGCTTTCGGCGGCCTGCGGCGGGGCGTCATCGGTCGGAAAGATCGACTGCGCGGCGGCAGGCAGCGCCAGGATAAGCCAAAGCACGACAATTCGAAGCAATGTCAATTTCGATCCTCGCGTTCTCACAGTCGAGTGTTCCTAACGGCTTTCGCAGAAAGGGGCAAATTGGGTTGGCCACAGATGTTGTTCAGGCAGTTTCCCGGAACCGTTTGTGCCCGAAACGCTTTTGGCATGGTATGGCACGCAATGATCGGTCAAACGGGACGGGGCTTGCCGTTGGCGGGTGCAGTGCCCACCTTCGTGGATTGACCGTGGAGGCTAGTTTGAACCAGATACCCGTGCGCGCTCAGCGCGTTGCGCATCTCACGACAGGTGGTGCTGGATGAGCGGGGCGGGCTTGATCCCGGCCTGGATCGATGGGGCGCTTTGTCCGGTTGAGAAGCTTGCCGTTCACCTGCGTGGACTGCGGCACCAGGCGATTTCGGTCTTCGTGTTGCGCGGGCGAGAGGTTCTGTTGCAGCGTCGGGCCTTGGGCAAGTACCACACGCCGGGTTTGTGGGCGAACACGGTTTGCACTCATCCGCATTGGGGTGAGAGCCATGCGGACTGCGCGAAGCGCCGGCTGGGCGAGGAACTGGGCATCTCGGGTGTTGCGCTGCAACCGGCGGGGCGGGTTGAATACCGTGCCGAGGTTGGCGGCGGGCTGATCGAGCACGAAGTGGTCGAGGTGTTCACCGCGCATGCGCCGCCCGATCTGGTGATCTCTCCCAACGCCAGAGAAGTCATGGACGTTGCGTGGATGGAGATCGACGCGCTGGTCGAGGACTGCCGGCGCGACGCGGCGCGCTACACGCCCTGGCTTCGGATCTATATGGGCGAATACCGCGAAGCGATCTTCGGTTCTTGCGCTATCGCCCGCTGAGGCGGCAAGGTCGCGTATTCCAGCTGCGATGCGTATGTGCTTGCTGAAAAACGGATAACTGGGTGCTGAGCGATGGATGCGTGGCTGTTTTTCACCTTTCTCGCGGCCTGCGGCGCGGCGGCGGCGACCGGTGCGATGTTCAAGCCGGGCGCGTGGTATGACGGGCTCGACAAGCCGAGCTGGACGCCGCCGGGGGTTGCGTTTCCGATTGTCTGGACAACGCTTTACCTGTTGATGGCCTTTGCCGCGATGCGTGTCGCGCTTTTGCCGGGAAGCGGGCAGGCGCTTGCCTTCTGGGCCGCGCAGATTGCGTTCAACACGTTGTGGACGCCGGTTTTTTTCGGATTGCGGCGCATGCGGGCAGCGTTGGTTGTGCTGGTCGGGTTGTGGGTGTTCGTGGCGCTGACCTGCGTATCGTTCTGGATCCTGGACCCGGTCGCGGGGGTGCTGATGGTGCCCTATCTGCTGTGGGTGAGCCTGGCGGGGGCGCTGAATGTGTCGCTCTGGCGGCGCAATCCCGAGTTCGCCTGACGCGCTCGCCTGCCCCGGTGGTGACCGGGGCGGCGCAGATATTCCGCCATATTCGGAACCGAGCCTGAACATTCCCGGCTTGCCCGGAGGCGTGTGGGGCGTTGGTTTACGAAACCTTGCCGCGGCGTGCGCTGGTGCGGTCGCCGGATTGCGCGGTATGCGCCGAAAAGCCTTGTTTTGTTGGGAGTCGATCTGCCAGCAAGCGTATGGCAAGCGTATGGCACGTGGGTGGCACGAGGGTGGCAGATTGCCGGCGGGGTCACTGTCGGGGCCGATGGAACGCCGTACCGCGCCGGTGGGGCGGTACGGCGCGGCGCGGCGAGGAGGTGGGCCGCGGAGTATGCCGCGCCCGGCGGTCAGGTCAGCATCTTGCGGACGCGATGCACCATCAGCCAGACGCCGAGGATCACGAGGGGCGTGAGTCCGGCCAGCACGGCGCCGCGGGACAGGCCCAGCGGCTCGGCGGCGGGCATGACCATGTTCGCGGCCAGGTTGACGCCGTAGTAGCTGATCGCCACGACCGACAGCCCCTCGACCGTCTTTTGCAGGCGCAGCTGCGTGTCGGCGCGGCGATCCATGCTTTTCAGCAGGTCCTGGTTCTGCGCCGAGCGCGCCACCTCGACCTGGGTCGAGAGCAGCCGCGCGGCGCGCATCGCGCGTTCGCCCATGTCGGCAAGGCGCCCCTCGGCAGCCTTGACGGTGCGCATCGCCGGGTCGAAGCGGCGCTGCATGAACTCGGCCAGCGTCTGGCGGCCGAGGAAGCGGGTTTCGCGCAAGGCCTGGATGCGGGCCTCGACCAGCGCCTCGTAGGCGCGGGTGGCGCCGAAGCGGAAGGAGGTGCTGGTCTGCAGGCGCTCGAGTTCGGCCGAGACCCCCATCAGCGCGTCGAGCGAGGCCTCGGGCCGGGGCATCCCGGCGGCCATGTCGCCGATCAGCGCACCCAGCTTGCGGTCGAGCGTCGCCATCTCGGCGGAGGTCTCGCGCGCGCGGGCCAGGCCCAGCATCGACATCGTCTTGTAGGTCTCGATCTCGCACAGGCGCTGGACGATGCGGCCCAGCCGCTGCGGGCCGGTGCCGGGACGCGCGAAGACCGCCATGCGAATATGCCCGCCCGGATCGATGCGGAAATCCGAGGCGACGAGCGCCCCTTCGTCTAGGACCCAGGCGGCGGCGAGGCTTTCGGCCACGAACCATTCGCCAAGCCGGTCCGAGATCGCCGCCGTGTCGGGCGCGCCCGACGCGTCGCGGGGCAGTTCGACCAGCTGGATCAGGAT
>SLKW01000096.1 GCA_007134405.1 Paracoccaceae bacterium | reverse complement strand
GGCGGCCTCCGGTTTCGCGCTGTCGATGTCGTCGGCGCTCTCGCCTTCCTCCAGAAGGACGGCGATGGGGGTGTTGATCTTCACGCCCTCGGTGCCCTCGTCGATGAGAATTTTGCCGAGCGTGCCTTCGTCGACGGCCTCGAATTCCATCGTCGCCTTGTCGGTCTCGATCTCGGCGAGGATCTGGCCGGAAGTAATCTCGTCGCCTTCCTTCACCAGCCACTTGGCGAGCGTGCCTTCCTCCATCGTGGGGGACAGCGCGGGCATCAGGATTTCGGTGGGCATCGCGCGCTCCTTACTTGTAGGTGACCTTGCGGGCGGCTTCGACCACCTCGGCGGTGGTGACGAGCGCGAGCTTTTCGAGATTGGCGGCGTAGGGCATGGGGACGTCCTTGCCGCAGAGGTTGATCACCGGCGCGTCGAGCCAGTCGAAGGCTTGCTCCATCACCACCGAGGTGATGTAGTTGCCGACCGAGCTTTGCGGGAACCCTTCCTCGACCGTGATCAGTCGGTTGGTTTTCCGAACCGAGGCGAGGATCGCGTCGGTGTCCATCGGGCGGATGGTGCGCAGGTCGATCACCTCGGCCTCGATCCCGTCTTCGGCGAGTTTCTCGGCGGCCTCGAGCGCGTAGGTCATGCCGATGCCGAAGGTGACGATGGTCAGGTCGTCGCCCTTGCGGGCGATGCGGGCCTTGCCGATGGGAACCGTGAAGTCGTCGAGTTCGGGCACTTCGAAACTGCGGCCGTAGAGGATCTCGTTCTCGAGGAAGATCACCGGGTTGGGGTCGCGGATGGCCGATTTCAACAGGCCCTTGGCGTCGGCGGCGGTGTAGGGCATGACGACCTTGAGGCCGGGGATATGCCCGTACCAGGCGGCGTAGCACTGGCTGTGCTGGGCGGCGACCCGCGCGGCGGCGCCGTTGGGGCCGCGGAAGACGATGGGGCAGCCCATCTGGCCACCAGACATGTAGAGCGTCTTCGCCGCTGAGTTGATGATCTGGTCGATCGCCTGCATCGCGAAGTTGAAGGTCATGAACTCGACGATCGGTCTGAGCCCGCCGAAGGCGGCGCCGACGCCGATGCCGGCGAATCCGTGCTCGGTGATCGGCGTGTCGATGACCCTGCGGGCGCCGAATTCGTCCAAGAGCCCCTGGGTGATCTTGTAGGCGCCCTGGTATTCGGCGACCTCCTCACCCATGACGAAGACATTGTCGGCGCGGCGCATCTCCTCGGCCATGGCGTCGCGCAAAGCCTCGCGCACCGTCTGGGAGCGGGTCGTCGTGCCCTCGGGCCAGTCGGGTTTGCGGTCGGGTTCGGGCGGGCGGTACTTGTCGCGCGCGGCGGCGGGCGCCTCGGCGGCCCGCTCCGCCTGTTCAGGCTCCGGGGCCTCCTCGTTGCCCGCGTCGGCCTTGTCGGCCTCCCGGGCGGACGCCGCCGCGGCGTCGGCATCCTCGCCTTCCTCGACGAGGACGGCGATCGGGGTGTTGACCTTCACCCCCTCGGTGCCTTCGTCGATCAGGATCTTGCCGAGCGTGCCTTCGTCGACGGCCTCGAATTCCATCGTCGCCTTGTCGGTCTCGATCTCGGCGATGATCTGGCCGGCGGTGATCTCGTCGCCCTCCTTGACCAGCCATTTCGCCAGCGTGCCTTCCTCCATCGTGGGCGAGAGGGCGGGCATCAGGATCTCGGTTGCCATATCTTCCGTCCCCCTCAGGCTTCCTGCGGCACTTCGGCCGCGTAGACATGCGTCCAGAGTTCGTCGAGCGAAGGCTCGGGGCTTTCGCGGGCGAAATCGGCGGAGTCGTTCACGATCCCCTTGATCTCCTTGTCGATGGCCTTGAGTTCGTCTTCGGTGGCGTGCTTGCCGGTCAGGAGCAGATCGCGCACATGCTCGATCGCGTCGCGCTCCTCGCGGATCTTCTGCACTTCTTCGCGCGTGCGGTACTTCGCCGGGTCTGACATCGAGTGCCCGCGGTAGCGATAGGTCATCACCTCGAGGATGTAGGGCCCCTTGCCGGCGCGGCAGTGCGCCACGGCCTTTTCGCCCGCGGCCTTGACGGCGAGGACATCCATGCCGTCGACCTCCTCGCCCGGGATGCCGAAGCTCGCTCCGCGTTCCCACAGGCTGGGCGATTTGGTCGCCCGCTGCACCGAGGTCCCCATGGCGTACTTGTTGTTCTCGATCACGAAGATCACCGGCAGCGCCCACAGCATGGCCATGTTGTAGGTCTCGTAGACCTGGCCCTGATTCGCCGCGCCGTCTCCGAAATAGGTGAAGGTCACCCGGTCGTTGCCGAGATACTTGTCGGCGAAGGCGAGCCCCGCCCCGATCGGGACCTGGGCGCCGACGATCCCGTGACCGCCGTAGAAATGGCGTTCCTTCGAGAACATGTGCATCGATCCGCCCTTGCCCAGCGAATAGCCGCCCTCGCGCCCGGTCAGTTCGGCCATCACGCCCTTGGGGTCCATGCCGCAGGCCAGCATGTGCCCATGATCGCGGTAGGAGGTAACGCGCTTGTCGCCCTCGTCAGCGGCCGCTTCGAGGCCCACGACCACCGCCTCCTGACCGATATAGAGGTGGCAGAAACCGCCGATCAGCCCCATCCCGTAAAGCTGGCCCGCCTTTTCCTCGAATCGGCGGATGAGCAGCATGTCACGGTAGTACTGAAGCAGTTCGTCGCCCGAAGTATTCGACTTGGCGGATTTTCTTCGTGCTGCCACGGGTCAGCCCCCCTGTTTCCGATGGCGATAGTTTAGCCTTGAACTATCCAATACACCAATGCGCTCGAAAAAACGAGGGGGGAATCCGCGGTCAGCGCAGCAGGATCTCGTCGGGGCGGATGAGGCCGAGGATGTCGCGGGCTTGTTCGTCCAGCAGGTCAAGGTCGAGATAGGCGTCCGAAAGGCGGTGGGTGCGGTTCTCGATCTCGGCCAATTCGGCCGAGAGGCGGTCGCGCTCCGTCCTGAGTTGCGCGGCGTCGGCCTCGATCTGGATCCGGTTGAAGAGGCCGTACTCGCCCTGCACGGCGGCAAAGACGAGATAGGTGCCGAAGGTACCGGCGAGGGTGAAGTACATCACCGGGCCGAAGCGGGGGCGTTTGCGTTGCATGGTTCTGCTCGGTCTGCCTCTGGGCGGGCTTTCGCGCAGTCTGCCACAGCCGGGACGCGATGGGAATCCCCGATGCGACGCGAGGTCGGGCTTGCGACGCGGAAAGCCCGGCGTCACCCTGCAGGAAAGGGAGGAGCCAAGATGTCGGAACCCGCGCCGCGCAGCCAGCTTGGTACGCATGAGGTGTTCAACCAGCCCCCCGCGGCGGCGCACGACCCCTGGTCAGGCGACAC
Source organism: Paracoccaceae bacterium (assembly GCA_007134405.1). Taxonomy (GTDB): domain Bacteria; phylum Pseudomonadota; class Alphaproteobacteria; order Rhodobacterales; family Rhodobacteraceae; genus Pararhodobacter. Next base: position 2,043 of record SLKW01000096.1, on the reverse strand, counting down.
GGTCCTTCGGGGGCTGATGGGAGATGATCCGGGACTGGCCGCGTTCGGCGCGGCCCTGGCCGATCCCGACCTGCGAGAGGCCGCGCGCGACGCGCAGACGCGACTGCCGGAACTCAGGACTTTCGACCGCGGCGGGCGCCGGATCGATGAGGTGCATTTCCATCCCGGTTATCACCGGCTGATGGCGCTCGGGCTGGAGGCGGGTTACGCCGCCTGCGCCTGGGAAGAGGGTGGCAGCCACGCCCGCCACGCCGCGATGGTCTACATGCTGAGCCAGGTGGAGCCCGGCGTCTGTTGCCCGATGACCATGACCTATGCCGCGGTTCCGGCATTGGCGGCCGACGACGTGCTTGCCGGGCTTTGGCGCCCTCGGCTGACAGCGCGGGCCTACGACGCGTCGCGCCGCCCGGTGGGCGCGAAGACGGCAGCCACGATGGGCATGGCGATGACCGAGAAGCAGGGCGGTTCGGACGTGCGCGCGAATACCACCCGCGCGGTGCCGGATGGCGAGGGCTACCGGCTGACCGGCCACAAGTGGTTCTGCTCGGCGCCGATGTGCGACGGATTCCTGACGCTCGCCCAGGCGCCGTCGGGTCTGACATGTTTTCTGGTGCCGCGCTGGCTGCCCGACGGCACGCGCAATCCCTTCGTCATCCTGCGGCTCAAGGACAAGCTGGGAAACCGCGCCAACGCATCCTCCGAAGTCGAATACCAAGACACGTTCGCCCACCGCCTGGGCGAGGAAGGGCGCGGCGTGCAGACCATCATCGAGATGGTTCATCACACGCGCCTCGACACCGCGATGGCGCCCGGGGGACTGATGCGCGCCGCCCTGTCCGAGGCGCTGCACTGGACCGCCGGGCGCACCGTCTTTCAGCGCCGGTTGATCGACCAGCCCCTGATGCGCGCGGTGCTGGCAGATCTGGCGATCGAGTGCGAAGCGGCGCTCATGCTGGGGATGGAGGTCGCGCGGGCCTTCGACGATCCCGGCCGCCGGCCCTATGCCCGCATCTCGGTGGCGCTGGCGAAGTTCTTGTCGAACAAGAAAGCGCCGGGCATGATCTACGAATGCATGGAGGTGCTGGGCGGCATGGGCTATGTCGAGGACACGCCCCTTCCCATGCTCTACCGCGAGGCGCCCTTGAATTCGATCTGGGAAGGCTCGGGCAACGTCATCTGCCTCGACATCCTGCGCACGCTGGCGCGCGACCCCGAGGCAGGCGCGCAACTGAACGCCCGCCTCGACGCCGCCCGCGGTCTGGATTCGCGCTTCGACGCCGCGCTCGCCCAGCATCGCGACCGCTGGCCCGCGCTGCCGCCCGAGGCCGAGGCGCGCTGGTTCGCCGAGAGCCTTGCGCAACTGCTGACGGCTGCGGTTCTGATCGAGCGTAGCCCGGTTGCCGAGCATTACCTGGCGACCCGGCTCGGCGGCCCGCGCGGGCAGATCGCCGGTGCGATGGCCCAGTCGGACATGCAGGCCGTTCTGGAGCGTGCCGGGCCGCATTGACCCTTGCGCGCCGCTGTGCCACCTCAAGCGCGCCTTGAGCGGAACAACGGCCATGAACATCGTCTTCGATATCGGCAACGTCCTGATCGCCTGGAAGCCCGAGCGTGCCTTCGCCAGCCATTTCTCCGACGACGCCGCTGCCCGGGTATGGATGGAGGCGATCGGTTTTGACGACTGGAATTACGAGTTCGACCGCGGTCGCGGCTTCCTCGAAGGGCTCGCCGCGGCCGAAGCCGCCCATCCGGGGCGCGCCGGCCCGCTCTCGGCCTACCTGTCCGGGTTTCCTGACACGATCCGGTCGCCCATCGCCGGCACCTGGGATATCCTTGACCGGCTTCAGGCGCAGAACCGGCCGCTCTATTCCATCACCAACTTCTCGGCCGAAACCTGGCCGATGGCGTTGCAGGTGCATCCACGGCTCGGGACTGTGTTTCGCGATGTGGTGGTTTCGGGACGCGAGCGTCTGGTGAAGCCGCAGCCCGAAATCTACGAACTGCTGTTGCACCGAAACGCGCTGGTGGCCGAGGAATGCCTTT
>SLKW01000287.1 GCA_007134405.1 Paracoccaceae bacterium | reverse complement strand
CGATGATGATGTAGACCTCGGGATGGCCGAAGAACCACAGGATGTGCTGGTAGAGCACCGGGTCGCCCCCGCCCGCCGGGTCGAAGAAGGTCGTACCGAAGTTCCGGTCGGTGAGCAGCATGGTGATTGCGCCCGCCAGCACCGGAAGCGCCAGTAGGATCATCCAGGCGGTAATGAAGACCGACCAGGCGAAGAGCGGCACCTTGAAGAGCGTCATGCCCGGCGCGCGCATGTTCAGGAAGGTCGTGATGATGTTGATCGCGCCTAGGATCGACGAAGCGCCCGATACGTGGACCGCGAAGATCGCGAAATCCATCGCGTAACCGGCCTCGTAGGTCGTCGAAAGCGGCGGGTAGAGCACCCATCCGACGCCCGCTCCGGTCCCCAAATCGCCACCCCCGCCGGGCGCAAAAAGCGAGCAGACCGCCAGCGTCGAGCCCGCGACATAAAGCCAGTAGCTGAGGTTGTTCAGCCGCGGAAATGCCATGTCCGGCGCGCCGATCTGCAGCGGCATGAAATAGTTGCCGAAGCCGCCGAAGAGCGCGGGAATGACCACGAAGAACATCATCAGGATGCCGTGCGCAGTTACGATCACGTTCCACAGATGCCCGTTCGGCGTGCATTCGCCGCGGTCGATGAACCGCATCCCCTCGGCGCACATGTACTGCACGCCGGGGTCCATCAGTTCCATCCGCATGTAGACCGTGAATGCGACGGCGATGAAGCCGACCACACCCGAGGTGATCAGGTAGAGGATCCCGATGTCCTTGTGATTGGTGGACATGAACCAACGAGTGAAAAACCCTCGAGTGTCCTCGTGTCCGTGCGCGGCGGCGTTTGCCATGCGTTGCTCCCGTTCCCTTGCGACGTCTTGTCGGCACGCCCGGTCTCAGGCGCACGCGTGCTGCCTCGTTTCTAGAGCGGCGGGCACGCGGCGGCAACGGCGGACTTTGACGTGGATCAAGAAAAACGCGCTGTTGCGGCGTTTTATCGCGTCAATCTGCCGCACATCCGACGCCATGTCGGCGCGCGGCGGTGCTGCCTGGCGGAGCAAACTGAGCTTTGGCGCGACATGCGCCGACTCAACCATCGGCATCCATGGGCGACGTGGTGGTGCCGACAACCGTGTCGAATTGCCGGCGCAGCGCGAGGTCCAGATCATCCATCGTGACCGGCAAACCCAGATCGACGAGCGAGGTCACGCCATGCTCTCGGATGCCGCACGGGACGATCCCTTCGAAATGGCGCAGATCCGGTTCAACGTTGATCGACAGTCCATGAAAGCTGACCCATCGGCGCAGCTTGATGCCAATCGCGGCGATCTTCTCCTCGCGCGGGCTACCGTCGGGCAGCGGTGGCTTTTCAGGCCGGACGACCCAGACGCCGACCCGTCCGGCGCGGCGCTCGCCGCGGATGTTGAATTCGCCCAGCGTGCCGATCACCCAATCTTCCAGCGCGCAGACGAAACGGCGCACGTCGCGGCCGCGCCGATTGAGATCGAGCATGACATAGACCACACGCTGCCCGGGACCGTGATAGGTGTATTGCCCGCCCCGGCCCGCGACATGGAGCGGAAACCGGCCCGGCTGGGTCAGGTCCTGCGGCTGCGCGGAAGTCCCCGCAGTGTAGAGTGGCGGGTGTTCCAGCAGCCAGACGGCTTCAGGCGCGCCACCGGCGGCGATAGCGGCCACCCGCGCCTCCATTGCGTTCAGCGTCTCGGCGTAATCGGCAAGGCCGGCTATTCGGCGCCACTCCATGCTGCACGCCCCTTCGCTCGATAGGTTCTCGATGGCACCCTACCCGCCGGGGCGGCAAGGTCAATTGGCCCGCAGCGCTCGAATTCATAGCAATCGGTGAATCGGCAGGTGCCCGATAACGAAGGACACGGTGCGCCGGAGCGAGCTGGTCCCGGGCTCCATCTTGTGGCGCACCGCCTGATCGCGCAACCAGTGGACGAACCGGCCGGCAAGCGCGAGACGGAACGCCTGATCAGGGTGACGGCACCAGTCGAACTCGGCGCGCAACGCGTCCATCAGACGGTCGTCCTCGAACACGACACCCATTTCGGTATTGAGAAAAGCCGAACGCAGGTCAAAGTTGAACGAACCGATGAAACCGCGCTGATTGTCGACGATGAGCGCCTTGCTGTGCAGCATCGGCCGTGGCGGCGTGCGCGCGTAGTACTCGAACAGGCCGACTCCTGCGGCCATCAAGGGTTTCCGATACCAACGGTAGGCGCCATGGACGGTGATGTGGTCGGCCACGGCGAGCGTGTTGGTGATGATCGTCACGCTGACGCCTTTCGACGCCGCTTCGACCAAGTCGCGCATCCCGTCGGCGCCGGGAACGAAATAGGGCGTCATGATCTGCACCTCCGTGCGCGCGCCACGCAGCATCGGTTGCAACTCCACCGGCAACCAGTCACTCCGACCGCTGCCCAGAGCCTTTTCCGGCGGATCGGCAATCAGGCGGATCGCACGGCTCCAGCACAGATCCTCGATTCCCAACGACTCGGTGGCCTCGGGCGGGGCCAGGGCCCGCCATTCGCGCGACTGCGCGGATCGCGCGTGCCGCGCCAGCCGTGCGCGGAACGCGCGCAGATCCGAACGCCGCTTTTTCCACAGCGCTGAAATCGGCAGCGCGAGACCGTCGTTCCAGTAGCGGTCGAAAACCCGCGCGGCATCGCGCAGGACGGATCCGGCAAGCACCAGATCCAGATCGCGTACATTGCGCCGCCGCCCCCTCGATGCGTCGAAATACTCGTCCCCGACGTTCCGCCCGCCGATCAGGGCCCATCGGCCGTCGACGATCCATGCCTTGCAGTGCATCCGCCGGTGATAGCGCACAAGGTTGAGGAGCAGTTCGATCCCGCGCCGGATGGAGCCCTCGCGCGCGCGGATCGGGTTGAACAGCCGAACCTCGATCTTTTTATGGCTGTTCAAGGCCAGATAGGTGGGATCGCGTCCCAGGATGTTCACATCGTCAAGCAGCAGCCGCACGCGCACGCCGCGTTCGGCCGCGTCGAGCAACGCCTGGGCCAGAAGCCTGCCGGTCAGGTCATCACGCCAGATATAGTACATGGCGTCAATGCTGCGGCGCGCCAGCGCCGCGCTCTGCATCCGCTGGACGAAGGCTGTGCGGCTGTCGATGGAGAGAATGGCACCGCTTTGCCCAGGATGCGCGTCTTCAAGCGGCGCCAACATCCGATCGAGCGGCGCATCGCTTCCCACCGGGATCGAGCGCGATTGGGGGCCGCGGGCACGTCGCGCAAATCGGCCGTAAGACCAAAGCGCCACCACTGAGGCGAGCGCCAAAGCCGTGGCGACGCCTGCAAGCCAGGCCAGCCAAATGATCATTCGGGTAACCGGAGCCGGGCCTTGAGCGGCAGATGATCCGATGCTTGCCGCGCAAGCGGCGTGTCGTGCGTTGCCAGATCCAGCAATTCGGCACGATGGCAGCCAATGATCCGGTCGAGCGGCAGCACCGGCAGTCGCGCCGGAAAACTCGCCGCGGTGATGGCCGAGCGCTTGACCGCTCGCAACTGCTTGCGCAACGGCATCAGCGAACAGCGCGCGCCCAACCGCCACTCGTTGAGATCTCCCATCACCAGGGTCGGGCGATCCTCCGCCCCTTCGATTTCCTGGGCCAGACGCCGCGCCTGGATCAGCCGCGACTGATGCAACAGCCCCAGGTGCGCCCCGATCACACGCAACGGGCGGCCTGCAAAGCGCAGGTCGCAGACGATGGCGCCGCGTGGCTCTAAGCCCGGCAACGTGATCGGCCGCACATCCTCGATCTCGGCGCCGCGGAAGAGCAGCAGGTTGCCGTGCCATCCATGCGCGAGCGCCCCAAGCCGCGACGGCAGGGGCACGGTTTCCAGCCCCGTGGCCTCGCGCAGATGAGCAAGGTCTATGACGCCGCGCCGGTCGCCGAAACGACGATCGACTTCCTGCAGCGCGACGAGGTCCGCGCCAATCTCGCGGATAACCTCGATCGTGCGCCGGGTATCGCGGCGCATGTCTGTCCCCACGCCCTTGTGGACGTTGTAGGAACCGACGAGCAATTCGGTGTCGCCCGGATCGAGGCGCGGGCTTTCTATTGGATGCGCGGTCATTGCCTCAATATGAGGCCCCGCCGCGCCGCGTGCAATTGCGCGCGTCACCCGCGCCGGCGTCCGGCCGCTGGCTCAGCTTTCCCGGCGCAAGATCTCGGTGATCAGGACATCGTGCAGCTTTGGCCCGAATTCGGCGCGCGCCGCATCGCGCAAGGCACGCCGCAACGAAATGAGCGCCTCGCCGCTTGTGAAAACGCCCTCGAAGCCGCCAAGATTGGCGTGGTCGAACAGAACCTGGAGAAAGACGGATCGCAGGCGCGGCTCATGCCTTGAAAGCACCACATCGTGGCCTTCGGCGAGTTCCAGCGCCAGACTCAGCACCACCATCGCGCTGACGCGTCCGTCAACGAGCACCGGCACGACGAAATGATTCGGCATGCTCAGCGTATCGAGGGTGCCCGGCCGCACCACAGGGGCTGGCACCTCGCCCTCACGCGCGGCTTCCGGCGCTGCGTCGGGCTTCATCATCCATCCAGCGCCCGCACCAATGCCCAGGCCGGCCAACCCAAGCGCTACGGGAAGTAGGAGTTTCTTCATGGCCACCTCAGAACGGCAGGACGATGTCGGCGATCTGCTGACCGTAGCGCGGCTGCTGAATGTCCGATATCTGGCCGCGTCCCCCATAGGAAATGCGCGCGCCGGCAATGCGGTCATAGGCGATCTCGTTTCTGCGCGAGATGTCCTCGGGGCGGATGAAGCCGGTCACGATGAGTTCGCGCAGTTCGTTATTGACGCGCACCTCCTGACTGCCCTCGATCTGCAAGACGCCGTTGGGCAGACGCTCAACGACGGTAGTGGCAACGCGCAGCGTCAGACGTTCGTTCCGGCTCACCGAACCCGATCCCTGGAAGCTTGACGAACTGTCGATGCCGACGGCATTCGCCATGCTGGCTCCGGGCGGCAGACGTTCGTCGATGCGCTGCGGAACACCGAACAGCTGCGGCACGCCAAGGCTTTGCGAGCCCGTGCGCCCCCGCTGCGAAGAGTTCTGGATCTCGGCCCTGTCGTCGATCTCGATCACCACGGTCAGGATGTCACCTGCCCGGCTGGCGCGGCGATCCCCCAGCAAGGACCTCTGCCCCGCCGACCAAAGCGATGCATCGTCGGCACCGCGGCGCATCTCCGTCCGCTCGGGCAAGGGCACGTTGTAAAGCGCGCGATGTTCCTGCCGCGGCTCCATCGGCGTGAACTCCGGCGCCCGGCCAACCGTCGACAGCGGCTGACAGGCACTTATCGCCATCGCGGCGAAAAGCAGAAGGGCAGCGTTGAGTCGTGCTTTCATTTTCGGTCCTCTGCGG
>SLKW01000446.1 GCA_007134405.1 Paracoccaceae bacterium | reverse complement strand
CTGATCGGCGTCAACGAATCCGGCAAGACCAACCTCCTGCTGCCGCTCTGGAAGCTCAACCCCACCGGCGACGGCGCCATCGAGCCCACCTCGGACTTCCCCAAGGCGCTCTTCGGCGCGATCCGCGAGGCGCCGGGCTGCTTCCAGTTCGTCACCGCCGAATTCGACACCGGCACCCAGGCCGCCGACCTGGCCGAGCTCGCCCGCATCCCGCCCGACGCTGCGGCGCTGGTCAGCGTCGGGCGCTGCTACGACGGCAGCTACACGGTCAGCTTCCCGCTGCACCTGCGCCGCACCCGCGCCGAACGCGCCGCCATCGCCCGCACCGTCGCCACCGCGCAGGATTCCATCGCCGAGACCGTCATCCCGCTCGCCCAGACCGACCTGCACGCCGCCGCGACCGAGGCGCTCGACGCCATGCGCGCCGAGCTCGAGGGCGAGACGCAGCTTTCCGCCAACGACCTGATCCGCCTGCGCGACCGGGTGGCCACGCTGATCCCCGCCGATCCGCCCGCGACCTCGGTCATCGTCGCAAGCCTGCGCGATCTGCAGCGCGCACTGGGCGAGCGCATGGCCGAGCTTCTCGCCCCCGATCCCGGCCGGATCGAAGCGGTGCGCGACGCCGTCCTCGCCCGCCTTCCCGCCTTCGTCTACTACTCGAACTACGGCAACCTCGATTCCGAGATCTACCTGCCGCATGTGGTCGAGAACATGACCCGCCCCGATCTCGGCGCGAAGGAGGCCGCCAAGGCGCGCACCCTGCGCGTCCTCTTCGGCTTCGTCGGGCTGCAGGCGGACGAAATCCTGCAACTCGGCCGCGATTTCCGCGACATCCGCGACGAGATCGAGGCCCGCACGCTCGCCGAAGAGGGCAGGATGGGCCTGATGCGCACCCTCATCGGCCGCCCGCGCACGCAGGACGGCCCCGACGCCCAGATGCTCGCCCGGATCGCCGAGGCCAAGCGCACCCGCTCGATCCTGCTGCAATCGGCGGGCACCAAGCTGACCGAACGTTTCGCCGACTGGTGGAAGCAGGGCGACTACCGCTTCCGCTTCGAGGCCGACGGCAACCATTTCCGCATCTGGGTCGCCGACGCCCGCCGCCCGCAGGAGGTGGAGCTGGAAAACCGCTCGACCGGGCTGCAATGGTTCCTCAGCTTCTTTCTCGTCTTCCTGCACGAAAGCAGCGGCGCGCATCGCAACGCGGTGCTGCTGCTCGACGAGCCCGGCCATTCGCTGCACCCGCTGGCGCAGCGCGACCTCTCGGCCTTCTTCGACGGGCTCGCCGCCACGAACCAGATCGTCTACACGACCCATTCGCCCTTCCTGGTCGATGCCGACCGGCTGGAGCGCGCGCGCAAGGTCTTCGTCGAGCGCGACGGGTCGAGCCGCGTGAGCCGCGACCTGCGCACCGCCGAAGGCTCGGACAGCCAGCGCGGCGCGGGCTTCGCGGTCCAGGCCGCGCTGAGCATGTCGGTGGCCGAGGCGATGCTGGGCGGCGCCCGCCCGGTCCTGGTCGGCAGCCGGGTCGAGCAGACCTGCCTTTCGGCGATCAAGACGGTCCTCGTGGCCGCTGGACGGCTGCGCCCCCGGCGCGAGATCGTCTTCGCCCCGGCGACAGGGCCGCGCGTCATGCAGGTGATGGCCGCGATCCTGGCGGGCGAGGAGACGGGACTGCCGCCGGTGATCCTCGACGGCACGCCGATGGGGCGCGCGCAGGCCGCCGCCCTGACCGCCGCCAGCCATTCGGGCTGCCCCGAGCGGGTGATCGGGCTCGACACCGTCATCGGGCTCGACGGCGCGCAGATCGAGGATCTGCTCGGCCTCGAGCTGATCGCGCCCCTCGTCGACCGGGTCGAGCGCCGGCCCGAGCGTCTTTTCGCCGACCGCGTGCGCCCCGGCCGCGCGCTCGTCCCGCAGGTCGAGGCCTGGGCCACGGCCGAGGGCATCGAGCTTGCGCCCGACTGGCGGCTTCAGCTGGCGCTGCGCGCGCGTACCCGGCTTCTCGACCTCCGCGCCGACACGCTGCCGGACGAAACCCTCGCCTGCTGGGCCGATCTTCTGGGTCGGCTCGATCAGGACGGCATCTGACAGGCAGGGGACTGCCAAAGCCGCGCGCATTGCCGGACTTCGCTATCGGCAATGCGCAGGGCAAAGCCCCGGACGTGCGCGCCAGTCGGCTGGCGCGCACGTCTTCGTTTGCCTGCGCCGCGACGGAGGCGGGGTGGTGGGGCGGTTATGCCGATGCGGTTCGGCGCGAATCCGGGTGCGTTCGATCGGAGGTCCGGCGCCGCCTGGACGTCCCGCCTTCGGCGCCCGGGAAACGCTGGAAAAACCCCTGCCGACCCGGAATCTACCATATGTTGTGTGCCGAGCCCGATTCAAACCACAAGGCACCCCGAAAAATTCACATGCTCGAAAACGTCGAAAGTTTCCATTCTTGACCCGATATGTGTCGCATTTTTCCGTTTTAATGCAACCAAACGGGAAAGTACGACAGAAAATCCGGCCGAGGGCCAAAGCGTCCGCCAGCGGACGCCTGGCCCCCATCCGGGCATGAAAAGAGCCGCCCGAGCTCTTTCGGGCGGCTCTCGTCGACGTTCTGGGATGCCGGCCGGGCGCGTCAGGACGGGCTTGTTTGCGCGTTGCCCGCAGGCTCCGACATCAGACGCCGCCACAGCCCTGCGCCAAAAATCGCGCCTCCGCCGGCCAGCAGAACCCAGAGCGTCGTCCCTCCCGTGGCAAAGGCGGCGACGATCGCCAGAACCCCCGTGCCGACGAGAAGCAGGTAGTCGAAAGACGCCGGCCGCCAGATCGCCTTCGCGGCGACCGCCAGGCCGGCCAGACCGAGGATGTAGGCCACGAATGCCGAGCCCCCGTAGAGCCCATAGGCAAGCGGGCTGAGTACGATCATCAATCCCCCGAGCAGCGCAACGCCGCCCGCGGTCTTCGACTTCGAGAGGTTTGTCATGGGCTTTTTCCTTTCCAATGTGACATGACCGGCCCCCGCGCGCCCTGAACGAACCCGACCGTCAGAGCGCTCGATACGCCGCGCCGGGTGCTTCCGCGCCGGGGCCAACCGGCTAGTTCCGCATGAAAGGACGCGCGACCCGCTCTCTTAATCCCCGTTCAGCGCGGCATTCTCCGCCGCTCACCGACCGGCGCAGGCCGCCACGCTAGTCGTCCCAGGCCGAGATCGGACCGGGCGCGGCGGGAGCGCTTGTTGCGATCTGAAGCTCCAGTCGCCGCGCGCCATACAGGAAGCTGACCAGCGCCGGCGTTCCGTGCCGGCAACGCAGTGTGATCTGCTCGGGCGGCGGCTCCGGACCCACCACGACGGGAAGCTTCACCAGCCCATCGCTTCGCCACGGGGCCTTCTCGTCGACGCTTGGCGCGACCTCGAACCGAAGCGTCACCGGCTGCGCGATGCCCGCCAGCTCGAACGGGCCAAGGCTTATACCCGCCGGTGCCGCCCTTTCCAGCACCAGCCCCAGCGGCAGGTCCAGCTCCGGCGGTCCCGGCGAGATCCCGCAGCCGATCAACGCGATCCGCGTCGAGGCCGGCGCCGGCTCGCCCCACCAGACCGCCGCCGCAAGGACACCTGCGGCGGTCGCGGCGGCGAAGGCCCCAAGCGTCACGATGCCCGACACGATGCGGCGCAACTCGTTGCCCTCACATGCCGGTCAGGGTGGCGGTGATTTCCTCGGCGATGGCGGCGATCTGAAGGTCGCTGGCTTTGGCCACCAGCGCGTAGTCCAGCGCACCATCGCTCCAGTAACCCACGGTGGTGTCCGCCACGCTTGCCAGCCGGAAGGCGTAGTCGGGTTGATCGGGCGGGTGCTGCGCGACCAGGACGGACAGGCGGTTCTCAGCCGCGTCCTCGTAGATCAGATAGAGAAGCGGCCCCGCCGCCGTGCCGAGCAGTCGCGATCCCACCAACTCCAGCCCGAGCGCGTCGAGAGAGGGGATGATGATCTCCTGGCCAAGCTTGGCCGAAGCCCACTGGACCGCCGCATCGCTCGACTCCGCCGGGAACTCGACCGGGCGGTAGCGATCCTCGGCGAAAACGCTGTGCGCGCCCACCGCCTCGGCGACATAGTCGGGAAGCTGCGGTCCCATGGCGGCATACTGGCCATGCGCGAGCCAGCCGGCACTGACCAGCACGACCGCTGCGGCGACCTGCTTCAACCAGCCCGGAACGCCCCAGCGCCGCCGGGATAGCCGGTCGGCCAACTTGCGGGTCAGCGCTGCCGTGCGAAGGTCTGCCGCCGAGGGTTCCAGCGCATCCGCGGCCTCTCGGATCAACGCCTTCTGCTCCAGAAATGCCTCGATCGCCGCGGCGGCCTCGGGGTCGCGTGTCAGGCGTTCCTCGACCCTGGCCGCTTCTTCCGGCGGCAACTGGCCGTCGAGATAGGCCTGGAGTTCGTGTTCGTCGGGGTCTTCGATATCTCGGTGCATGACGATCTCCTCAGATCACGAGCCGCAGTTTCGTCACCTTCATCTCGCCGAGGATCTGGCGCAGCGCTTGCCGGCCGCGACCGAGGCGGGACATGAAGGTGCCAAGCGGAACGCCGAGGGCCTTGGCGGCGTCGGCGTAACTCATCTCTTCCAGCGCCACGAGGACGATCGGCCGGCGCTGTGCCTCGGGCAACTGCTCGAGTGCCGCGAGAACCTGCTGAACCTCGATCCGACGGGTCTGGTCGTCCTGGACCACAGGTTCGGGCAGGGCGATGCGCGCTTCGCGGCGGACTTTCTTCTTCCGCAGATCGCTGATGAACGCATTATGGAGGATGCGGAAAAGCCAGACCCTGAGATCGCCGCCCGGCTGCCACGTATCGGCGGCGGCGATTGCCTTGATCAGCGCGTCCTGGACCAGATCCTCGGCGTCATGCGCATTTCGGGTCAGAACCAGCGCATAACGCCGAAGCCCGGCCACATGACCGTTCAGCTGATCCAACAACTCACTCCGCGCCATCGCAGCCTCCTGTCGTTTGGCAAAATACGCGGCCGCGAGCGATCTCATCCCGGCGCCGGAAAACATTATCGTGAAGAGGCAGGGGGATGAGAGAGGGATCCTGCGCGTAAGGCCCTGCAAACCCTCGGCTCGTAGGCGCCGGCAGCCACAACGGTTGACCGCGCACGCACGACCTGTGCCGCGAAGCCGAAATCGCACTATTGGAGCAAGCCATGATCGACCCGGCCGTTCGCGATGACGCCCCGAGACCGCCCCGCCGCCTGCTGCCGGGGTCGTTTTCGACCGGCTTGCGCGCTGCCCGTCGCCGTGTCTTCGGCGTGCGGCCAGGCTCTGCGATCAAGCGATCTGTGGCGATCTTCTCGGTTTTCGTGCTGCTCTGGTATGGTGTTCTCGGCGGCCTTCTCATGCACCGGATCGATGCCAACCCCGAGTTCGAGCCGCCACGCG
>SLKW01000429.1 GCA_007134405.1 Paracoccaceae bacterium | reverse complement strand
CCAACACGAATGCGTCTCGTCTCGGCTGCCAGGCACCGGAGCAGGCCCTGCGGCCCTTTACGGTAACCTCCCAGAAACCGCTCCGGTAGACGTCCCGGAATGGACGCTTACATACGGGCGGAGGCCGTGGCTGCGCGCCACGACAGTCAGTCTGATTCCCCACTCCCGCCCGCTTGAGGCCGAAGTAAGCCAGCACGACTCAACGTCTCCACCCCTTGGTAGAGTTCGTCTAGCGAAACGCCAAGAATAGATTTGAGATCGATCAGATCGTTCGAGCCGTCCGCGTATGCGAGGATATCCAAGAGCAACCGCACGGCGGGCAAAGTGATTCGTCGACCGATCGTTGGATAGAGTCCTCTTTTCCCCAATTGCGGTTCACCAAGGCAAGTGGTCTCGTAGAATTCATTGCGTTCGAGCAATTCGATGGCCCTCTTGAGCACCGAATAGCCTCCGAATAACCCGGACGGAGTCACAAGCTCGCAGTCGTCGAGGGAGGTATGGTACTCGGGGTACTCCCGATACTTCGAACGCATCACCGACACTACGGGCAGATCGATGCCGGGGCTGCAGTATTGCCGCTCGTCACTGCCTCGGTCCAAGTAGCTATATTCAATAAAATCCGGATGGTCCTCCCGCAGCACGCATAACGCCGCGCGATCCGCCAGCGTCCCTCCCTTTCTGGAAGGCACGAAGGAATAGACACGATCATCGCCAATGCAAGTGACGTTCAAGCCGGCCCGCGTCTTTCGTTTCATTTCGGGCAGGTTCCGGCTGAGATACACCAGTGCCCCAATTGTCTCCGGGATGAAAACGATACGGTAAGTGAACTTCCTCGGGCTGCTGAGGAGCCACTTGGCGAGCATCGTCGTGACCACGGGACCGGAGAGCTCATTGTTTGCCATCGACGGGTGGCATATGTACGTGGAGATGAAGATCTCCGAATCGGTTGAGCCGGGAATGATCAACTCGCCGTAGGTTAGGCTGCCAGATATCAGCTCGCTATCGATAACGACCCTGTATCGCCCCTCCTTGAGTCTCATCCGCTTTTTGTGGGCAAGGCAAAAACCCCAAGTTTCCCGATAATAGGATGTTACGTAGGGTATCGCCTCAGGCAACTCTGGCAGCGAGTGAAGATTCGACTGAAGGTCCGCCAGCGACAACACCGCATCAACGGGGATCGAATATCCGACCACGTGAAGGTTGTTGTCTTTGAAATCCACTACCCTGCTACCATCGGGCGCGTCGATGTAGGCCTCGCGCACGCGCCATTCCTTGGGCACCTCCCAGTCGAAGGCCTGCGCGCCCGTTGGCACCTCGTAGATACTGAGGGGCACGTGCTCTCGAAGGATACTAAGAGTTTCCCTCACCCCCGGACCAGTGATACTTCTGCATATCGGGAACAACTTCCTCAGGAGCGCATGCATAGCTGTTCCAGATTCATCGAGCCGCTTACTCACAAGAACCCCCACGCCTGACCCTCAGTCCGTGACAAAGAGAATCCTCTTGAGAAACAAACAGTGTCCATGCCGAAAAATCAAGCATTTGCGAACAAGGCCATCCACGGCGCGCGGGGGGCCGGCGCAGAGCACTGTTTCTCCGCGAACGCCTGCCCCGGTCCCGGCCGGGGATGGGATGCTGATTAGCAAGAATGCTCCGCAGGCTCACTCTGCGAACCACCGCCGAGCGTAGGCGGGGCCTGCACATCCAGTGGTGAGGAGCACCATGGCCCAGAATCGGATTAAATTTCAGCCGGGAATGCCGATGCCTGAGTGCATCGCCCACTCGGGCACTGAAACGCAATGCGAGGCGGCGCAGGGGCGCTGGCCGCACGGGTTCCGCTGTCCCCGCTGTGGCAGCGCAGCGCACGGAGTGATTCAGGATGACCGGGCGAAACGCTTTCAGTGCAAAACCTGCTCCCACCAAACCTCGATGACGGCGGCCACGCTGATGGCAGCGACCAAGCTGCCGCTGACCACGTGGCTTCTCGCCATCTACCTGCTCAGCCAAGACAAGACCGGGGTCTCGGCCCTGGCGCTGATGCACCAACTCGGGCTCAGCTATCCCACTGCCTGGCGCATCCATCACAAACTGATGACGGCCATGACGGTGCGGGAAGACCGCTACCTGCTGCACGGCAGTGTCCAGATCGATGACGCCTACCTCGGCGGGGAGCCCAGCGGCGGCAAGCCCGGGCGCGGTTCCGAGAACAAGGTCCCGTTTGTGGCGGCGGTATCGCTGAAAGACGATGCGCGCCCGCTGCGGGTGAAACTGACTCTGGTCGCGGGTTTCACCTTCCAGGCCCTGAAGGCTCGGTCCTGTCTGCACTTGGTGCCGGGCTGCATTGTGGCCTCCGACGGCCTCGCCTTCTTTACTGCGGCGACCGCCGCCGGGTGTGTCCACGAGCCGACGGTCGTCGCCGACCGCAAGCCCAAGGGTTTGCCGGAGTTCCAGTGGATCAACAACCTGCTCGCCAATCTGAAGACCAGCCTCAGCGGGACCTACCATGCGTTTCGGTTCTCCAAATAAGGCGCCCGCGGCCTGGGCGCCTTTGCCTACCGGGTCAACCGGCGTTTCGACCTGGTGACCTTACCCCAGCGCTTGCTGATCGCTGCCGTCCACCGCCGACCCCGCATCGAGCCCACCCTGCGGCATGCGAAGCTTTCGTGCTAACCACGGCCTGTCTTGACACCGGGGTCCACTCTAGTGTCGCGAACTATGATGTGAGCTTTCGGATCGGGAGCCTTCACACAGCCGCAGACCCTCGTCCATCCCGTGCGCGTCATCCATGAACCGGGCCCGCCCGCCAACGCCCGCGCTGACCAGCACCCACGCCCCGCACAGCCCAATCAGCGTCCGACTAATTCTACAAGCGCCCCCCAAAACCTACACTTCACCCGTGCGCGCGTCTTCTTCCGTTCTCGTCCGAAACCCGCCTTGACCTGCGCTGATGCGTTCATCGGGTCCACTCGATGGTTCGCGCGGTTGTCCGTCGTTGAGCGGTATAGGATAGCCTAGATTTTGTCCAGGCCGCCGCCCTTTCCGCTGTCACGGACACCCGCATGCATAGCCCCGGGGCGCTGGGCGCACTAATTGCCCGCGAGCAGTGCCACCTTCGCTCCCTCTTGCCTGCTACAACCGTTCGATCTGCCGGCTCTGTTCCGCGTCTGGGTTCGTTACGGTCAGGACGACCTCTGACCGTCCCTTCAAGACCCCAGCTAGGCGTTTCGCAAAAGCCTCCGGTGAAAACATCGCTTCATACCGCTGACGAGCACTGGAATTAATGCGATCGCCAACCGGCCGTTCAAGAATTGCAAGAATGGTTTCGGCCGCTGCCACCGTGTCGTACCTCTGGACGACAATCCCCGAGTCTTTAAGCGCATCAGAAGCCCCCGTTCCGGCGAAGGCGATGACCGTACGGGCAGTGGCCATAGCCTGAGCAACACCAAGGCCGAAGGCCTCTGACCGACTCGTTAGGAGGAGAGCTGAGGAGCGACTTATCCACGTTCCGGGATCATCCGACCAGCCGACGAAGGCGACGCGTTCGTGCAAGCCCGCGGCCCGAAGGTAGCTGCGTAGTTCGGAGATGCTCCCGCCACCAACCCACACGAACTTCACCGTTGGGTGCCTCGCGCAGACGTACTGCGCAATGTCGACAAATAGCTCCGGAGCCTTTCGAAGTTGTACGGACGCCACGTTCACGATGATGGGAGGATCATTATCTGGATCCTTGTGAACTGGTGTCCGAGGTGTTGCATTCCAGACGCAATGAGCTTCTTGGATACCCACTACACGGTGCGCGTCTGCGAATGCGCTCGGGGAAACAACTAGATGCTGGGGCTGGTACGCCTCCAAGAGGTCCGTGAATCGTTCGAAGTCGTGTTCCCCAACAAGATCACGTACCTTGCCGAGTATCCATCTGCAGTCATGCCAATACATGTAAACATCAACGCGGTGTTTACGGGCCGTACGCAAGAAGTACGCGAGCAGACGAGAGCGCACGATCTGAGCCGGAATAATCGCGAAGGAGTAGGAGCCGCTCCGGAGCGCCCGAAGTATCCGAATTTCCTGCAAGGCGAAGCGCGCCAGCACCTTCGGTCTGCGTGGAAAACCTCGAAAGTAGGAGTAATGAAAAAAGTTCAGGCTTAAGCCTAGATCCCCCAATTCCTTCTGGGCGGCCTTGAGGGAAACTGCGTATTGCGCACAATCGTACGCGACTAGTCCCCGGTGCTGCATACATGCTGTTCCTTGGGTTCTGGTAAATGCCCCTAGCCATCGTGAAGCTTCTGGCGCGTGAGCGTTTAAGCCTACGCGCACGTATCTGTTGTTGCAACGTAACCAATGGGATGGACTCCTCCTCACCCCACCTCCACGTAGGCGTGGATGGGCCACACTCACTGCTGTCCCACTTAGGCGGCCCTCAGACACAGAGGCATCTGGGGATCGGGCGGCTCCTGTTTTCGACCGCGAAGGAGATCGGCCAGGGGTTTGCGCTGAAACAGTGTTAGTTGCACCAGGCGCAGGACGGCCTGGATGCCCATGGCCGAGCGCGAGACGAACTTCTGGAAGGCCACCAGCAGGAAGACACACAGTGCCACGAAGTCTGCGAGGCGACGGCATTCATGCTGTGACCGAGGAAACTGCGGATCTTCAGGTTCTGCTTGATCCACTTGAAGAACAGCTCGACCTCCCAGCGGGACTTGTAGATATCGGCGACGGTTTGCGCGGCCCAGCGCCGGTGGTTGGTCAGGAAGACATAGACCTTGCCCGTTTCCGGATCCCGATACTCGACCCGCCGGATCTCCGGCAACTTGGCCTGCAATGCCTTGCGGCTGGTCAGGCGGATGATCTGATCCTTCAAGACGGGACCATCCTCCGGGACTGGCGACGTCTTCACGACCTCGTGGACCATGCCCTTGCGCGCCCGGGTGACCCAGAAGATTCCTCGCTCCGTCAGTTTCTTATGCCAGGTGTAGCGGCTGTATCCGCGGTCAAAGACCACCACGCTACCCTGCGGGAACGCGAAGGCGTCGGCGACATCCATCTCGGAGTCCAGGCCCCCACTGACCTCGGCAAAGGCCGGGATCAGACCGTCATGATCCAGCCCCAGGTGCAGCTTGAAGGCGGCCTTCTTCGGCGCGATGTCCGCCCAGGGAAAGACCTTCATCGACAGATCGATCAACGAGCCATCCAAGGAGAACAGCTTGCCTTTGAACCGGAACCGCTTGCCCGGCACGGAACCACTGGACTGCAGCCGCGTGTACAGCAGCCCGAAGAGTTCCTGGAAGAAGTCGGCGTTGAGCCTCTCGTTCCCCCGCGCCAGGGCCGAACGGCTGACCGAACGGGTGCTCAGGTGATAGCGCAGCGAGGGATCGTTCATCAGCGCGGACTCGATATCGCGCAGGCTGTGCCGCTGGCCCACATG
>SLKW01000479.1 GCA_007134405.1 Paracoccaceae bacterium | reverse complement strand
TGCGGGGACTATCTTGGGGTTGGCCCCGGCGCGCACGGACGCGTTACCCTTTCAGGGTCGCGGCGCGCGATGCGGGCAATTCCGTCCCCGGCGGCGTGGCTCGACTCCGTTGTGTCGGGACAGGGAAGGCACGAGTCAGCCAGCATCATGAGCGCAGACGAAAACGCCGCCGAATATCTGATGATGGGCCTGCGTTTGGCGGAAGGCGTGACACTGAGCCGCTACCGTGCGCTCTCGGGGCGAGACCTTTCAGAGGAGAGGCTTGAACGCTTGCTCTCCGAGCGCCTCATCTGGCGGACGGATGAACGCTTTGGCGCAACGTTCCGCGGACGAATGCTGCTCAACGCGGTTCTTTGCGAGTTGCTATAGTTCGCCGGCCACTCAACCGCCCGATAGCAACCTGCAAAGCTGGTCCAATTGATCGAGATCGCGGTACTTGATCGTGACCTGTCCCTCACCCCCGGGCTGATGATCGATCACGACGCTCATCCCGAGTGTCGCCGAGATATCCTGCTCCAGAACGCGGGTGTCGGCGTCTTTCTCGGCACGACTGTCTTTTTTGTTGGCAACCGGTCGCGTGGCTTCCCGGGCAAGCGCTTCGGTTTCGCGGACAGAAAGCCCCCTTTGAATGACCTTTTGGGCCAGTAGCTCGGGGTCGCGCGCCGTGATCAAGGCGCGCGCATGTCCAGCGGTCAGACGCCCAGCGCGCAAATGCTCTTGAACGCTCTCCGGCAAGTTCAATAATCTCAGGAGGTTGGCAATGTGGCTGCGACTCTTGCCCAGAGCTGACGCAATCTGTTCCTGACTGTGGCCGAACCGATCTATGAGGCTGCGATAACCCGCCGCCTCTTCTACCGGGTTGAGGTCCTCGCGCTGGATGTTCTCGATAATGGCAAGCTCGAGAACTTCGCTATCTGTGAGCGTCCTGACAACCGCCGGAACCTTGTGCAAGCCTGCTATCTGGGCGGCGCGCCAGCGCCGCTCTCCGGCAACGATCTGAAACCGCCCTTCCGCCTCATCGACGGGCCGGACGACTATCGGTTGAAGGACGCCCTTCGCGCGAATCGAGTCGGCAAGTTCTTCCAGCAGAGCCTGATCGAAATGGCGGCGCGGCTGCTCGGCATTCGCCGCGATCATGTCGATCGGCACCTCGCGCAGATCGCGGCGGCTTGAATCGGAGGGCCCGCTTCGCGCCGTCTCTGCATCGACGCCGACATCCATCATCAGGGCCGCGAGGCCACGACCCAGGCCCCGCCGTTCCATCCGCCGCTCGGTCATCCGTTCATCCTTCCTGCGTTTCGAGGCAATCTGTCTTGAGAAACTCGCGCGCAAACGCGCGATAGGCGCGCGCTCCACTCGATCCCGGGTCATAATTCAGCGCAGGGATTGCGTAGGACGGCGCCTCGCTCAGGCGCACGTTGCGCGGGATCACGGTACGGAAGACAAGATCACCCAGCGTGTCCCGTGCGTCTCTCTCGACCTGCTGGGATAGGTTGTTGCGCCGGTCGTGCATAGTCAGAAGGACCCCTTCGACACGCAGTGCGGGGTTCGCGCTTTGCCTTACCTCCCGAACCGTCAAGAGAAGCTGCGAAAGGCCCTCGAGCGCGAAAAACTCGCATTGCAACGGCACCAGAACGGCATCAGCCGCGACAAGAGCGTTCACGGTCAACAAGTTCAGCGACGGCGGACAATCGATCAGCACGTGATCGAAATCCTTGTCGATCGCATCCGTTTCGCGGAGCGCGTCACGAAGCAAGAACACCCGCCTTGCCGTCCCATGCAGTTCGACATCCGATGAGGACAGATCGGGGGTCGACGGGACCACCCAAACGTTTTCAGCGCTTCCTGGTACCGCAGCTTCGCTGGCCGCAATCCGGTGCATAAGCAAGTCGTAGACGGTCTGCGCGCGCTTGTCAGCGGTTATGCCGAGGCCGGTCGAAGCATTGCCCTGCGGGTCCATATCAATGAGCAGCACCTTGCGCCCAAGCTCTGCAAGTGCTGCCGCCAGGTTAATTGCGGTCGTTGTCTTTGCGACACCGCCCTTCTGGTTGGCGATCGCCAGGATTCTCGCTGGTTCAGGATGCATTCAATCTCCGCAGATCTGCCACTCGCAAGATGCGCGACTGTGGCGAGACGATACTCGGAATTGCCTCGACAGTGAATGCCCATCTCTTTCGCGCCGCTGCAATTTCCTCCTCAAATGTATGTCCTTTCGGCAAGAGCGCGACTCCGTCGCCCGCCAGATGCCGCTCAACCAACGGCAAGAGCCGCGGGAGCGGTGCAAGGGCGCGCGCTGACACCGTTTGCGCGCCCTGAGGTGCCAGGATTTCAGCGCGCTCCACGATAACAAGAACATTCAGATCCAGGTCGCGCGCCGTCACCGTCAGGAAGGTGGCCTTTCGGCGGTCACTCTCGACCAGGGTCACCCTGATCCGCGGGAAATGCTCACGCGCCAGCACACCGATGACAAGACCCGGAAAACCGCCCCCCGAGCCCAAATCGCACCAATTTCCATCCTCGCCCCTGCGCAGGGGGAACAATTGGGCGCTGTCCAGGATGTGGCGCTCCCAAATGACTTCAGGCCGCGGATCAGCAACAAGATTGATCGACCGGGTCCACTTCTGTACGGCGGACACGAAATGGCCGAGCCGGTCCAGTGTTTCACGTGAAACAGAGCAGATCCGCTCAAGTCGACTAGCGACCTGCTTTGGCGCGCTCATCTCACGCGGATTTCCGCAGGCGCGCGGCGAGAAGCACCAACGCGGCCGGGGTCATGCCCTCAATCTTTCTGGCCTGCGCAAGTGTCCTCGGTCGCGCCACTTCAAGCTTGCCGCTTAGCTCCGCTGAAAGCCCGGGAACCCCGAAAAACCGGAAGCCTTCGGGAATGGCGACGCCCTCATCGCGCCGCAGGGCCGCCGCTTCGCGCGATTGACGCTCCTGGTAAACCCTGTAGAGCGAGTCCCGTTGCAGTTGGGTGAAAACACCCGCCTCGACCGCCGTATCCCCGAGAAGGCGCGAGACAACACCGTAATCCACACCCTCGAAACCCAGCACGTCGAGAAGGCGCCTCTGCGTTCCGTCAGGCCGGACGTTGACGCCCTCGACATTCAAATCGCGCGAAGCGACGCTGGTCTCACCCAACAACGCGCGGCCACGATCGAGCTGGTCCATCTTCCGCGTGAAGGCCGCACGTCGGGAATCCGAAACGCAGCCCAGCTCAATGGCCCTCTGGGTAAGTCTCTGATCTGCATTGTCTATTCTGAGAGAAAGGCGATACTCGGCGCGCGAGGTGAACATCCGATAGGGCTCTGTCACGCCGCGCGTTGTCAGATCATCGATCATCACACCGATATAGCTTTCGGTGCGAGAGAACGCGACACTCTCTCGATCTTGCGCCTGGGCCGCTGCATTCAGTCCCGCTACGAGGCCTTGTGCCGCGGCCTCTTCGTATCCGGTGGTCCCGTTGATCTGTCCCGCAAGGAAAAGACCTTCGAGCTCACGGCACTCCAGGTTTGCAGTCAAACTTCGCGGGTCGACGTAATCGTATTCGATCGCGTAGCCGTGCTGGATGATTTTCACTGCTTCGAGACCCGGTATGGTGCAGATGAACTCTTCCTGAACGTCGCACGGCAGCGACGTCGAAATTCCGTTCGGGTAGACCGTGTCGTCGTCGAGTCCCTCCGGTTCGAGGAATATCTGGTGCGACGGTTTGTCGGCAAAACGCGCGACCTTGTCCTCGACCGAAGGGCAATAGCGGGGGCCAACGCCTTGGATATGTCCGGCATACATCGCCGATCGCGCCAGGTTTGCCCCGATGATCTCGTGCGTCCGCGGCGTGGTATGCGTGATGCCGCAAGCGATCTGCCGCGCTTCCGGGTGCCGGTTAAGGAAGCTGAACATGACCGGATCGGCATCGCCCGGCTGCAGCTCGACAGCGGACCAGTCGATCGTCCTTCCATCGAGCCTTGCCGGCGTTCCGGTTTTCAGACGACCGGTCGCTGGCGCGATCTCGGCGATCCGTTGTGCAAGGCGAACCGAAGCCTTCGCCCCCACCCGGCCCGCAGGCCGTCGTTCGTCGCCAATGTGGATCACGCCACGCAGGAACGTCCCCGAGGTCAGAATGACAGCGCGCGCCGATATCCTCTGCCCGTCCGCGAGAATCACACCGCTCACGCGAGATCCGTCCACGGAAAGGTCCACCACCTCGCCTTCGATAATCTCCAGGAGTGGCAGACTTGCCATGTCGTTTTGGACAAAACGCGCATAACGCCGCCGGTCGGCCTGCGCACGCGGCCCCTGAACCGCCGGCCCGCGCGACCTGTTGAGCAACCGAAACTGAATGCCCGCGAAATCCGCCGCGCGGCCCATCAGGCCGTCGAAAGCGTCGATCTCCCGCACCAGGTGGCCCTTGCCCAGCCCTCCAATCGCCGGATTGCACGACATCACTCCGAGATCTTGCTTGCGAAACGTCACCAGCGCCGTGCGCGCGCCACGTCGGACTGAGGCATGCGCGGCCTCGACCCCGGCATGCCCTCCACCGATGACAATGACATCAAATGCGGACATCTGCTTCAGCCCTCACTTCCCGATGCAAAAGGACGAAAAGATCCGCCCCAAGACTTCCTCAACTCCGATCCGCCCGACCAACTCGTCCAGAAGAAAAACCGCGTGGCGCACTTCCTCGGACACGATCTCCAGCTGCGGCATCTCGGCTTGCGCCTCATCCTGCGCGCGCCGCAAATGCTCGATAGCCTGGCTCAGACGGGCAAAATGCCGCTCGCGCGAGAAAGACGAGCTCGCGCACGCCCGCTGCGACAATCTCGCCTCGATTTGACGGACCAACTCATCGATTCCGTCGCCCGTTTTACCTGAAACTCCCGGTTCTGACCATAAATCCGACTTTCCAAGCAAGACAATGTCATCATCCGTGCTCTCCGGCACAGGATCATCGGGATGCGCCTTCAGGAAAACGCGCAGAGCGGCGCCACGCGCCCGCTCGATGCCCCGCGCTATTCCCAGTTGCTCAATCTCGTCGTCGGTATCGCGCAGGCCTGCCGTGTCGATCAGCGTGACGGCCAGCCCGCCGATATCCATGCGCACCTCGATCACATCGCGAGTCGTTCCCTCTCGCTCAGACGTAATCGCGGCGTCCCGCCCAGCCAAGGCATTGAGAAGTGTAGATTTTCCCGCGTTCACAGGGCCAATGATGGCCACTTCGAACCCATCCCGTAGACGCTCTGCGGCGCGCCGCCCCGCAAGTTCCTGCGCAAGTGCGTCACAGACACGGCCCAAGGGCTCGCGCACCAGTTGCCAGGTTTCGGGCGGCAGGTCCTCGTCGGCAAAGTCGATCGCGGCTTCGCTCATCGCCAGGGCCTGGAGGAGATCTGCGCGCCAATCCGCGACCATCCGCGCCAAGTTGCCTTCCATGATGCGTTGCG
>SLKW01000332.1 GCA_007134405.1 Paracoccaceae bacterium | reverse complement strand
CCCGCGACCTGCGCATGAACGTGGGCACCATCGTCGAGCCCGCGATGCTCAAGGTCCGCGCCCATGCCCGCCACCTGGGCGAGGTCGAGGAAAGCTTCGCCACCCAGCTTTCCCCCGGCGACACCTTTCTGATCGGCGGGCAGACCGTGCGCTACGACCGGCTGCGCGAGACCATTGTCCAGGTGACCCCGCAACCCGCGCGCGAGCCGAAGATCGCGGTCTTTTCGGGCCTCAAGCTGGCGATGAGCACGCAACTCGCCCACCGGGTTCAGGCGATCCTGGCCGATCCGGCGCGCTGGTCGGTCCTGCC
The DNA here is from genome assembly GCA_007134405.1 of Paracoccaceae bacterium. Lineage (GTDB taxonomy): Bacteria > Pseudomonadota > Alphaproteobacteria > Rhodobacterales > Rhodobacteraceae > Pararhodobacter. The sequence continues at coordinate 5,134 of SLKW01000332.1, read as the reverse complement.
CGCGCATACGCGCGACTGGCTTGCCATGCAGGCGCGGCTCTCCGCCCTGCCCCGCGCGCATGAAGTGCTCGCCGAAACCTTCTGGCGCGGCGGCCGGGCCTATCTCGCGCTGTATGGCTTCGCCGGGCGCAACGCATTGCAGACGCTGGGGCTCCTCCTGACCCGGCGGATGGAAACGGCAGACCTCGGCCCCCTCGGCTTCGTCGCCACCGACTATGCCCTGCTGGTCTGGTCGCTCGGCGAGGTGCCCGATCCGGCCGCCCTGCTGGAACCCGACGATCTGCGCAGGGGACTCGATGACTGGCTTGCCGACAACGCGGTGATGAAACGCACCTTCCGCGCGGTCGCGATCGTTGCCGGCCTGATCCGCCCCAACCTGCCGGGCGCGCGCAAGTCCGGCAAACAGGCGACCTTCTCGTCGGACATCCTATACGACACGTTGCGCCGCTTCGACCCCGACCACTTGCTCCTGCGCATCACGCGGGCCGAAGCCGCGCGGGGCCTCGTCGATTTCCGCCGGATCGAGACGATGCTGGCTGAGGCCACCCGCATCCGCCACGTCCGCGCCCCCCACGTCACCCCCCTCGCCGCGCCGCTTCTGCTGGAAATGGGGCGCGTTCCCATCGCCGGCACCGGCCAGCAACGCCTGATGGAGGAAGAAGCCGCGCGGCTTCTCGCCGAAGCGGGGGTGGAAAAGGCGTGAACCAGCGCCTCGGGAAAACGGCAGGACCGGACTTCCCGCGCGGGTTGAAATCCGGTTAATTTTTCTGACGATTCACTTCCGTTTCAATAGCTTGACCGATTGTCCAAGTTTGGGCGCCCTCCGATTTCCGGCCCCCTCGCCCGTCCAGCCGCGTCGGGAAGACCCCGACCCTAGCCCTCAAACAGGTCCGACTGGCCCGCCGCAGGCCGGGGCGGGTCGAGCCCGAGATGCCGCCAGGCATTCGCCGTCAGCATCCGCCCGCGCGGCGTGCGGGCGATCAGCCCCTGCTGAAGCAGGTAAGGCTCGATCACCTCCTCGATCGCGTCGCGCGATTCCGACAGCGCTGCCGCGATCGTCTCCACCCCCACCGGCCCGCCGGCATACCCCTCGGCCAGAAGCTTCAGGTATCGCCGGTCGGCCCCGTCGAGCCCCAGATGATCCACCCCCAACCGCGTCAGCGCGTCGTCGGCCAGCGCCCGCGTCAGCTTCCCGTCGCCCTCGACCAGCGCGAAATCCACCACCCGGCGCAGTAGCCGCCCGGCGATGCGCGGCGTCCCCCGCGCCCGCCGCGCGATCTCGGCCACGCCCTCGGCAGCGGCCTCGACCCCCAGAAGCCGGGCGCCGCGGCTGACGATCTCGCACAGTTCCGGCTCGGTGTAGAACTGCAGCCGTGTCGGGATACCGAACCGGTCGCGCAGGGGCGTGGTCAGCAGGCCCAGCCGGGTCGTCGCGCCCACCAGCGTGAAGGGCTGCAACTCGATCCGGACGGTCCGCGCCGCAGGCCCCTCGCCGATCACCAGGTCCAGCTGGAAATCCTCCATCGCCGCGTAGAGCACCTCCTCGACGGCAGGGTTCAGCCTGTGGATCTCGTCGATAAAGAGGACGTCGCGCGCCTCCAGATTGGTCAGGATCGCCGCCAGATCACCCGCCCGCGCCAGCACCGGGCCCGACGTCATTCGGAACCCCACCCCCAGTTCGCGCGCCATGATCTGTGCCAGCGTCGTCTTGCCCAGCCCCGGCGGCCCATAGAACAGCGTGTGATCCATCGCCTCGCCACGCATCCGCGCCGACTGGATGAAGACCCGCAGATTCGCACGCGCCTCGTGCTGTCCGATGAATTCGTCCAGCGCCTGCGGTCTGAGCGCGCGGTCGGTATCCTCGGGCTGGCGGTCGGGGCGAAGCGTGGGGTCGGGACTTGGCATGGCTTAGCCCTTCGGCGCCAGCAGGCGCAGGGCGGCACGGATCAGGCCGGGCGTCTCGGCCTCGGCCTCGGCGGCGCGAGCGACGGCTTCGGCGGCTTCGGACGGTCCGTAGCCAAGGTTCGTGAGCGCCGACAGCGCCTCGGCCTGTGCCTGGGCCGAGGTCGCGGCGGGCGATGGCGCCTTCGCAGCGCGCGGCGCGGCAGCTGGCGTCGCCTCGATCACCGCGCCGTCCTCCGGTGGCGCGGTGTCTGATGCCGCAATGGTGGCGGTGGCCGCGAGGGCCATGATCGACGGCGCCTTGTCTTTCAGTTCCAAAGCCACGCGGCTCGCCAACTTCGGTCCCACGCCGGGCGCGCGACGGATGGCTGCAGCATCCCCGATCGCGATGGCCCGCGCCAACCCCTCCGCGCCCAGCGCGCCGAGGATCGCCATCGACGCCCGCGCCCCGACCCCCTGGACCGAGGTCAGCAGACGATGCCACTCCTTCTCCAGCGGCGTCAGGAAGCCGAACAGCTGCAGCAGGTCCTCGCGCACCAGAAGCTCGGTATGCAGCCGTGCAATGCCTCCGGGCCCCGGCAGCGCCATCAGCGTACGATCCGAAACGTGGACGACATAGCCCACACCCTGCACGTCGATCACCACATGATCCGTCCCGCGATGCGCGACGCGGCCCGAGAGCATACCGATCATTCCGCCGCCCTCAGCGCCGCCGCCCATTTGCCGGCCGATTGTGCGTGATGCGCGTGGCAGATGGCGACGGCCAGCGCATCGGCGGCATCCGGCCCGGCAATGGCGACACCCGGCAACTGCATCCGCACCATATGCGCGACCTGTTCCTTGGCGGCCTTGCCAACGCCGACCACGGTCTTCTTCACCGCGTTCGGCGCGTATTCGCCGACCGGCAACCCCGCCTGCGCCGGAACCAGCAGTGCAATGGCACGCGCATGGCCGAGCTTGAGCGTGGCGACCGCGTCCTTGTTGACGAAGGTCTGCTCGACCGCGGCGCAATCGGGCACGAAGCGCGCCAGAACCTCGGTCAGTTGCACATGCAGGCTCAGAAGCCGTGCCGCCAGATCAGCGCCCGAGGATTGGCAGTGCCCGTTGCCGACATGGCCAAGCCGCGGCCCGTCGACATCGATTACGCCCCAACCCAGCGTCCGCAGACCGGGATCCAGCCCCAAGACCCGCATGCCTCACCGTCCTGCCTGTTTCCACGAACACCGGTTTGTCCGGATTGTTCACACTGGCTAGCACGAAAAGTGAACACTGGCCAGTCGAAAGCGCGTTTGCCGCCCGCCGAGCCAGACAGCCGGGCAGCACCGTACAACTGCAGACAGGAATGGATCTTAGCCGCATCGTTATGCCGCTTTTGCATGTCCGCTCTGCGTTTTCGCCCTCTACCGGACGCGCGACTTCGGCGTTAGGTGGCGCCTCAGAAGCATCATGCTTCGGCGCATTGTAACCCTCGAATACGGAGCCTGTCATGGCTGTCTTCGCCCATAGCCGCCCGGCCGCCGAAGGGGCCTTCGGTGGGGGCTTTTCCTTTGGTGGCCTTTTCGCGGCCATCGCTGCCTGGAACGACCGGCGCGTCACGCGCCGTGAGTTGTCACGGCTTTCCGATCGCGAGCTGGAGGACATCGGCCTCTGCCGCGCGGATATCGACACGATCGTCAGCCAGATCGGCTGACACACGCCTTGCGCGAGCGGATCGGCCGCGTCGGTTTCCGGCGCGGCTTTTCTGTTGCGTGAAAGTTGTTTCGTGGATCAGGCGCGGCGTAACACCAGCGTCGTCCAGTCGCCCAAGTCTTCACGTTCGTCGAGTATGATGCCCTCGGCAAGATAGGCGGAAATCACATCCTCGGCCTGCGTCACGAGCAGACCCGACAGGATCACGCGCCCACCGGGCGCAGTGTGGCGCGCGATCTCAGGGGCGAGCTCGATCAGCGGCCCCTTCAGAATATTGGCGACGACCAGATCGAACGGCGCGCATCCGGCGATAATCTCGTGGTCGAAACCCGTGGCCTCAAGGCATTCGACGCGGCCCTGCAGGCCGTTGGCGACGACATTTGCGGTGGCGACTTCAACCGCGACGGCATCGATGTCGCTGGCCAGCACCGTGGCCGGCCAAACACGCGCCGCGGCCATGGCGAGCACCGCGGTGCCGCAACCCAGATCGATGACGCGCTGCGGTGCGACACCGGCACTCACCAACCGGTCGATCGCCCTCAGGCAGCCGAGGGTCGTGCCGTGATGGCCGGTGCCGAAAGCCATCGCGGCTTCGATCCAGAGCCCGATGCGCCCCTCGGGCAGCTTGTCCGCATCGTGGCTGCCGTACACGAAGAACCGGCCCGCCTCGACCGGCTTCAGCTCGCGCCGGACATGCGCGACCCAGTCGATTTCGGGCAATTTCGAGACCGCGAATTCCGCCGACCCATACGCTGCGGCCATCAATGTCAGCGCGATCTCGTCCGGCGGATCGGTGAAATAAGCGCCCACCTCCCACAGGCCCGAGCCGTCCTCCAGCTCGAAGACGCCCACCCCCACGGGTTCGGGCGTCAAACCTTCCAGCGCTTCGCCCAACCGCTGGGCGCGGGATTCGTCGGCAAGAGTTATCAGGGCGGTGTAGGTGGGCATGCAAGCTCTCTTGAAACTTCGGCCACGGGCGACAGGGCGCCCGCCTAGTCACCGGCATTTGCCTCGTCAAGCGGGGTTCATGCCCTGAGCATCAGGCACCCACGCCGACGGGGCAGGAAACGCCGGTGCCGCCGATGCCGCAATAGCCGCCCGGATTCTTCGCCAGATACTGCTGGTGGTAATCCTCGGCGAAGAAGAACTCGGGCGCAGGCCGGATCTCGGTCGTGATGGCGCCAAGCCCGGCTCGGCGCAGCCGCTCCTGATAGGCGTCGCGGCTGGCCGTCGCGGGATCTTCCTGCGCGGGGCTGGTCGTGTAGATGCCCGAGCGGTACTGCGTGCCGCGGTCGTTGCCCTGGCGCATACCCTGGGTCGGGTCGTGGCCTTCCCAGAAGATGCGCAGAAGCTCGGCATAGGGGATCACGGCGGGATCGTAGATGACCCGCACCAACTCGTTATGCCCGGTGCGGCCGGTGCAGACCTCCTGATAGGTCGGGTTCGGGGTGAACCCCGCGCCGTAACCCACCATCGTCAGCCAGACACCGTCTTGCTGCCAGAACAGCCGTTCGACACCCCAGAAGCACCCCATGCCGAAGAT
>SLKW01000255.1 GCA_007134405.1 Paracoccaceae bacterium | reverse complement strand
TTGGACAGGTTCGTCATCGCCTCGAAATCGCGCACGCCCCAGTGGTACAGCCACTGCCAGACTTGGCCCGTGCGCATCTTCGCCTGACGCTCGGGCGTGCCGGCGGCGATCAGCGCGTCGCTCAACTGCGCGCGCGTCAGCCCGATCAGGTTGGGCCGGCCCGCCGCCGCACGGCGCGGCAGCGTCAGCACGTCCTGCGTGATCGGGGCATTGGGCGTGGGGGCGGGCATGCGTCTCTCCGGAAAACTTCCGGGACATATAGGGCATAAATGCCGGGCTTAACAGCCCGGCACCGAGGTGGCGCGCGCAATCCGGCTCAGTCTTCGCAGCGGCGCTGCGCCTCGTCGGTCGCCGCCGTCACGCCGAACAGCGAAAACGTGTCGCGCGTGGTCGTCCCGCGGGCAGATCGCGCGGTGAGCACCGCATTGGCGCCGCGCCGCATCGCCGCCAGGATGCGCGCATCCTCCTCGGGCGAGGCCGACCAGGCCCATTGCGGCGTGCCGCTGTCGGTAAACAGTTCGAACCGGTCATCGCCGACCTGCACCGAGACGGTGGATCCGTCGGCAAACGGGTAGCCGCCGGTGAACGACACCTCTCCCGCGCTTTCGCCCTGACGGTAGGTCACGAACAGCAGGATGTCACCGCGCCGGACCGACACCGGCTGCCCATCCCGCGTGTTCACCGTCTCGGTCGGCGCCGAGACGACCCAGCATTCGCGCGGATCGCCATCGACGAAGACGCTCCATGCCGTTTCCACCGCGACCCGGTTGGTCGATTCCTGCGCGTTTACGCCCGTCGCGGTGGCCAGCGCCAGACCGGCGACCGCGATCCCCTTCATCCATCCCGTCATGTGCCTTTCAGCCTCCGGTATTCGCTTCCCCGCCGGTCGCCAGCCACGCTTGTGCGCATCGGGTCTGGCACCGCCGGGCTTTGCCCGATAGCCTTTCCTTTAACGCGATTCCGAAGTGCAGAGAAACCCCTCTGCGGGTAAAATCGCAAGAGCGTGAGGGAGGTTCGCATGCCTGCGCAAGCAGACTGCACGAATGTCGGGCAAGGCGCGGCGCCGATGCTGGAAGTCTGGCGCGGCGGCCGGCTGGAAAGCCTGCACCACGGCCATGCGGTGATCTGCGATGCGCGCGGCGCCATCGTCGACGCCTGGGGCAATCCCGACGCGGTGATCTTCCCCCGGTCGAGCTGCAAGATGCTCCAGGCGCTGCCGCTTCTCGAATCCGGCGCGGGCGCGGCGCTGACGCCGGCGCATCTGGCGCTGGCCTGCGCCTCGCACGAAGGGGGCGCCGAACACCTGGACCTCGCGCGGCGCTGGCTGTCCGATCTGGGCCTGGGTGAGCCCGACCTTCGCTGCGGCGCGCACGAGCCGCGCGACCGCGCCGAGTTCGAGCGCCTGATCCGCGCGCGCGAAGCGCCCTGCCAGTTGCACAACAACTGCTCCGGAAAGCATGCCGGCTTTCTGATGCTCGGACAGCATCTCGGCGCGGGCCCCGACTATGTCGACATCGACCATCCCGTGCAGCGCGCCGTCCGCGCCGCCTTCGAAGAGGTGACCGGCGCCGAAAGCCCCGGCTGGGGGATCGACGGCTGCTCGGCCCCGAATTTCGCCTGTTCCGTGCACGCGCTCGCCGCGGCGATGGCGCGGTTTGCCGCCGCCTCTGAGGGCGATGCGCGGTCCACCGCCATGGTCCGGCTGCGCAGCGCCATGGCGCGCCACCCCGAACTGGTCGCCGGGCGGGGCCGCGCCTGCACCGAACTCATGCACGCCATGGACGGCGTGGCGATCAAGACGGGCGCCGAGGCCGTCTTCGTGGCGATCCTGCCCGGCAGCGGCCACGGTATCGCGCTCAAGATCGTCGATGGCGCGACGCGCGCCGCCGAGGCGGCGATCGTGGCGCTGCTGGCACGGTCGGGCGTGCTCGACCGCGCCCATCCCGCCGCGCGGCGGCGCCTCGGCGCACCGATGCGCAACTGGCGCGGCCTCGAGGTCGGCGAGCTGCGCCTCGCCGCAGGCTTCGGCTGACGGCATCCGACGCCCCTTCCCGACGCCGATCCCCGGGGCGTGGCCCGCAGGGCCACGGCGGGGGCGGGCAGCCCCCGGCGCGGCGCGCCCCCTCGATGGGGGCAAGCCGCGCCCCACCCGTAGATCAAAACGCGATCCGAAGCGTCATGTCGGAGCGCGTGTCGGAGGGTCGTGCCGGAGGGTCGTGCCGGAGGGTCGTGCCGGAGGGTCGTGCCGGATCCCTGACACCCGTCGACCGGGCCGCCCGCCATCTGGCCTCATCGTGCTCCCGAATCTGGCCTTACCGGCCGTGAGGCGGCACTCCCGCCCCCAGACCGTTGCATTTCGCCCCCCCACCGCGCGTTGCGTGCCAGAGGCGATCTCGGCCCGAATCCGGCCCAAATGCCCGAAAGAGTCCTACGTTCGTCCTACGCGAGTCCTACGCGAGTCCTACGCGAGTCCTACGCGAGTCCTACACCCGGCGACGCCCGTTTTCCCAACAAAACAAGCCAAAACCCCCGCCCCGCGCGCAACCGCGCCACCACCCCCGCACGCTCCGGAAAGGTTTCGTCAACCCCTCCGCCGCCAGCCACTCCGTGCCCGGCATCGCACCGCGACGCGCGGCTCATGGGCGCGGCGCGATCACTCCAGCAGCCCGTTCGCGCTGATCCGCCGCTTGCCGCCCAGCCAGGGCGACAGCGCCTCGGGCAGCGTGACCGACCCGTCCGCCTCCTGCCCGTTCTCCAGAACCGCGATCAGCGTCCGCCCCACCGCGAGGCCCGAGCCGTTCAGCGTCGCCACGAAGTCGGGCTTTCCCCCGCCCGGCCGGTAGCGCGCATTCATCCGCCGCGCCTGAAACTGCCCGCAGGTCGAGACCGAACTGATCTCGCGATACTTCCCCTGCCCCGGCAGCCAGACCTCTATGTCGTGGGTCTTCTGCGCCCCGAACCCCATATCGCCGGTGCACAGCACCATCGTCCGGTAAGGCAGGTCCAGCTTCTCCAGAATCGCCTCGGCACAACGGGTCATGCGCGCGTGTTCGTCGAGCGCGGCTTCGGGCGTGCAGATCGTCACCATCTCGACCTTCTCGAACTGGTGCTGGCGCAGGATACCCGTCGTGTCCTTGCCCGCCGATCCCGCCTCCGAGCGGAAGCACTGCGAATGCGCCGTCAGTCGCATGGGCAGCGCCGCCTCGTCCAGAATCTCGCCCGCCGGCAGGTTGGTCAGCGTCACTTCCGACGTCGGGATCAGCCACCAGCCGTTGGTCGTACGGTAGCTGTCCTCGGCGAATTTCGGCAACTGCCCGGTGCCGAACATCGCATCATCGCGCACCAGCACCGGCGTCCAGATTTCCGAAAGCCCGTGCTCGCTGACATGCGTGTCGATCATGAACTGCGCCAGCGCCCGATGCAGCCGCGCCACCGCCCCGCGCAACACCATGAAGCGCGACCCCGACAACTTGGCGGCCATCGGCAGGTCCAGCCCCGGTTGCACCGCGGCAATCTCGAAATGCTCTTTCGGCGCGAAATCAAAGTCTTGTTGCTCGCCCCAGCGACGGATTTCCACGTTATCCGTCTCGTCCGGCCCCTCGGGAACGTCGCCCAGCGGCAGGTTCGGTATATCCGCGAGCAGCGCGTCCAGACGCGCCTGCTCCGCCGCCGCCTCCTCATGCAACCGCGCCACCTCGGCCTTCTTCTCGGCCACCAGCGCGCGCAGCCGCTCGAATTCGGCCTCGTCGCCGCGCGCCTTGGCCGCGCCCACCTCTTTCGACGCGCGGTTCTGCTCGGCCTGAGCCGTCTCGGCGGCCGTGATCCGCGCGCGCCGCTCGGCATCGACAGACAGGAGCGTCTCGGCCATCGGTGACACCCCCCGGCGCGCCAAGGCGGCATCGAAAGCGTGCGGGTTGTCGCGGATCGCGCGAATATCGTGCATGATCGTCCCTCGGTTCTTGCGCCGCGGGTATGCAACAAACCGCGCCGCAGGTGAAGTGCGTCCGCACCGTTCGAGAGGGGAGGCACCATGCAGGTCAGCACCGGCTTCTTCCGTTTCCGGTTGGAGGACCGGATCTTCATCGCCGCCCCGCCGGCAACCGGCTTCGCCTTTTTCGACGACATGGCGGTGAACTACACCCGCTGGCACCCCGACCATCTGGGCTTCGAATGGCGCAAGGGGCGCGGGATCGCCCCCGGCACCGTCATGTGGTTCACCGAACGCATCGCGGGCAAGGTGCTGTCGAAGGAGGCGCGCATCACCGAGGTCGTACCCGACCGCTTCTTCGCCTTCGAGCCGGTCGGCCGGCTTATGCGCACCTTCCTGCCCCGGATGAGCTTCGCCTTCCACCCCGACCCGGGCGGCTTCGTCTTCGAGGCCGAGGTCGATGTGCGCGGCGTCGGCGCGCTCGGCCGCCGGCTCAACCGGCGCGAATTCAGCGCGGTCGAGCGCCACATGGCGGAAGAGGGGCGCAACCTGAAGCGTCTGCTCGAATCGTGTACGGCATGAGCCGCCCTGCCCGGCGTCGTGCGTTTTGTCGCGCCCCTTTCGCGCTCGCGCGACTCGCGCGACTGGACCGGGCACGTCCCACCGGCTAGGCTGCCGCCCGGGGAAATCATCCGGCGTGATCGCTCGGGCGACGGGGCGCGGCGCAGGGGTGACGACGACGGGTGACGGGGAGACGTGGTGATGTTCAAGGAACTTGTTCTGGCCATCGAGGGAAACGAGCGCGACGTGAGCGCTGCTCCTCTGGCGGCGCGCCTTTCCCGGCAGCTTGACCTGCCGCTGCGGTTGCTGTCGGTGGTGGGCGAGGAGGCCGAGACGGAGGCGCGGCGCGACCGACTGAATGCCGCGCTCGAAGGTCTGGAAAGCGGCGATGCGGCCATCGAGGTCCTTGCGGATGGCAATGTGTCGGGGCGGCTTGTCAGGGAGATGCGCCAGCGCCCCGAGGTGCTGGGCTGCATGCCGACGCATGCCCGCGCCGCGGTGGGCGAGGCGGTCATGGGCAGCGTCGCCGGGGCCGTGATGCGCGAGACGGGCGTGCCGGTCGTCCTGGTCGGGCCGGGCTACGCGGCGTCGGAAGCGGGACGGATCGAAAACCTGCTCGTCTGCCTCGACACCTCGCCGCTGTCCGAGGCGATCCTGCCCCTGGCCGCCGAATTCGCCCGGCGCGGAGGCATCACGCTCTGGCTGGTCGAGGTCATCGACCCGGCCACGCGCGGCGGCGCGCATGGCGGCGCCGATGTCGCCGGCGAGGCCTCCTATGTCCACCAGGAGAGCGACAGGCTGCGCCGCGAATACGGTGTGAAGGCCGGGTGGGAGGTGCTGCACGGAAACGATCCGGCGCGGGCGCTCGTCGATTACGCGCGGGGCCTTTCGGGGGCGATGATCGCCCTGACGACCCACGGCCGGTCGGGCTTTTCCGAGATCCTCGCCGGAAGCGTGGCCCGCCAGATCATCCGC
>SLKW01000229.1 GCA_007134405.1 Paracoccaceae bacterium | reverse complement strand
TCGGGCGGCAGGTCCTCGTCGGCAAAGTCGATCGCGGCTTCGCTCATCGCCAGGGCCTGGAGGAGATCTGCGCGCCAATCCGCGACCATCCGCGCCAAGTTGCCTTCCATGATGCGTTGCGCGTGCTTGCGCTGTGCGTCGGTCTCGGCCTCGAGCAGATCCCCCAGCCCTTCGACTTCGGTCAGATCCAGCCGGCCCGCCTCGAAGGCACGCCGCGTGAACTCGCCTGGCTCCGCCGGGCGGAGGCCATCGAAGGTCACCAACTCGCGCATCACCGCCGAAACCACGGCCACGCTCCCGTGCAAATGAAGTTCCGTGATCTTCTCGCCCGTAAAGCTGCGCCCCTCTTCGAAGGTCACTACCAGAGCGTGGTCAAGCGTTTCTCCGTGCCGATCGCGCAGTCGCCGCAGCGACGTGGTGCGCGGCGGAGGAATGGCGCCCGCCATCCGTTCGCAGGCGCGCCACGCATCGGGGCCCGAGATTCGGACTACCGCGACACCGGCGCGGCCTCGCGCGCTTGCCTGGGCGACAATCGTGTCCATGCCGCACGGCCCATCACGAATTCATCGAATCGAAGAATTCCGAGTTCGTCTTGGTCTGCTTCAGCTTCGAAATCAGGAACTCGATCGCATCGGTCGTGCCCATCGGGTTGAGGATCCGGCGCAGGACAAAGGTTTTCTGCAGGTTCCCCTTGTCGATCAGCAGGTCCTCTTTGCGCGTGCCGGACTTGAGGATGTCCATGGCCGGGAAGACACGTTTGTCGGCGATCTTGCGGTCGAGCACGAGTTCGCTGTTGCCGGTGCCCTTGAACTCCTCGAAGATCACCTCGTCCATGCGGCTGCCGGTATCGATGAGCGCGGTCGCGATGATCGTCAGGCTACCACCCTCCTCGATATTTCGCGCTGCCCCGAAAAATCTCTTCGGCCGCTGCAGCGCGTTGGCGTCGACGCCCCCCGTCAGCACCTTGCCCGAGGAAGGCACCACGGTATTGAACGCGCGACCCAGGCGAGTGATCGAATCGAGCAGGATAACCACGTCGCGTTTGTGTTCGACGAGGCGCTTGGCCTTCTCGATGACCATCTCGGCCACCGCGACGTGCCGCGTCGCCGGTTCGTCGAAGGTCGAGGAGACGACTTCGCCCTTCACCGAGCGCTGCATGTCGGTCACTTCCTCGGGCCGTTCGTCGATCAACAGCACGATCAGGTAGCATTCGGGGTGATTGACCTCGATCGAATGCGCGATGTTCTGCAAAAGCACGGTCTTGCCGGTGCGCGGCGGCGCCACGATCAACGCGCGCTGGCCCTTGCCGATCGGTGCCACGATATCGATGATCCGGGCCGAGCGATCCTTGATCGTCGGATCCTCGATCTCCATCTTGAACCGTTCGTCGGGGTAAAGCGGCGTCAGGTTGTCGAAGTGAACCTTGTGGCGCGCGCGTTCGGGATCGTCGAAGTTGATCTTGGTGGCGCGGGTGAGGGCAAAGTAACGCTCGTTCTCGGCCGGAGCCTGGATAACGCCCTCGACCGTGTCGCCGGTTCTCAACGAGAATTGCCGGATCATGTCGGGCGCCACGTAGATGTCGTCCGGTCCCGGCAGGTAGTTCGCTTCGGGCGAGCGCAGAAAGCCAAAGCCATCCTGCAAGACCTCGAGCACGCCATCGCCCGAGATTTCCCAACCTTCCTCCGCGCGCTCCTTCAGGATCGAGAACATCATCTCGCCCTTGCGCATCGAAGGCGCGTTCTCGATGTCCAGATCCTCGGCCATGTCCAAGAGCGCAGCCGGAGTCTGGGCCTTCAGATCGGAGAGGTTCAAACGATTTTGCGACATGATAGAAACCCCGGGGCCGGACAAGCCGTGCCATCAGTTGTGGTATCGAAGGGAAGCGCCAGCACCGGACAGCACCGCGAAGGCATCCAGATAGGGAAGAACGCGCCCTGAGTCAACGATGCGCAGCGGCGGACAGCAACCTCAGAACTTAACGACGACGGAAAGCACGATCAGAACCATCAGGACGGTCGGCACTTCGTTCATCAGCCGATATTGGCGACCCGTCAGCACCGGTCCGTCCTCGGCCAGGAACCGCCGATGACGGGCGAGCCACATATGAAACCAGGTCATCGACACGATTCCGACGAACTTCAGCCAGACCCAGGGCGCTCCGAAATCGACCACACCCGGAATCGCGACCAGCATGAGGCCGAGAAGCCAGCTCGCGATCATGGCGGGATTCATGATCACCCGCAGGAGCTTCACCTCCATGACCGCGAGCGTCGCCGACGGTTCGGGACCCTCTGCGCGCTCGACATGATAGACGAAGAGCCTCGGCAGATAGAACAGCCCGGCCATCCAGGCGATCACGGCCATGATATGGAAAGCTTTGATCCAAAGATACCAGTCGGTCAGCATGTCCCCTCCGATCACCTACATCTCAATAAATAGATTATGAAAAGAAAGATGAAGATGTAGGGCCTGCGGATAAGTGGTATTCTTCATCTGCCCACACAGCTGCCCACAGAAAGCAGTCTTTCCACAAAACTCATGTGGGAAAATATACAAATCAAATCTGAAACTTGGCGTAGAGACTCGAAAACTTATCCACAGCCTTCTCCCTTGCCTGTGCCATTCTGGGGACAAAGTACCCCCGTGGAAAACCGGTGCGCATTTCTTGACAAGGACGCGCCGAACGCGCCATCCAGACCGGGTCGCCGTTTTCTCCCCCGTGCTTGCCGCGCGCTCTACACGACTTTTCCCCATGACTGTCCTCATCCTCGCCTCGGCCTCGACGATCCGCGCGCAGCTTCTGCGGCAGGCGGGGGTCGAATTCGACGTCGTCCTGGCCCGGATCGACGAGAACGCGCTGCGGGCGTCTCTCGAAGCGGAAGGCGCCAGGCCGCGCGACATCGCCGATGCCCTGGCCGAACAGAAAGCCATGAAGGTCGCGGGCCGAAACCCGCAGGCTCTGGTCCTCGGGTGCGACCAGATACTTGACTGCGAGGGCAGGCTGCATACGAAACCCGCGACGCCCGAGGATGCGATCAGGCAGCTTCGGCAATTGCGCGGTCGCCCGCACCGGCTTCACACCGCCGCCGTGCTTTACAGTCAGGCACAGCCCATCTGGCGCCACGTCAGCACGCCGGAGCTTAAGATGCGTGACCTTTCTGACAACTACATCCTTGATTACGTTGAGGCAAACTGGTCAGAAATTCACCACTGCGTCGGGTGCTACCAGCTGGAAGGAATCGGAATACGTCTCTTCGAACGGATCTCTGGCGATTACCACGCCATCCTCGGACTGCCGTTGATCGAACTCCTCACCTTCCTGATACGGCGCGGAGATATCGCCGGATGACACCCTCACCTCCGATCGCTGCCGTGCTTGGCTATCCGGTGACCCATAGCCGGTCGCCCCGCCTGCACGGACACTGGCTTGAGCGCCACAAGATTGCCGGCCATTACGTTCCGCTCCAGGTCGCGCCTGAAGATCTGGAGGCAGCGCTCGCGCTCCTGCCCAGGCTCGGATTTCGCGGCGCCAACGTGACCCTGCCCCACAAGGAGGCCGCGCTCGCGCTCGCCGCCGAGGCGACGCCCACCGCGCGCCGGATCGGTGCGGCGAATACCCTGTTCTTCAGCGACGCGGGGATTCGCGCGGACAATACCGATGCCTACGGTTTCACGCGGAACATCCTCGATCATCGGCCGGACTGGCGCCCACGGGTCGCCGCCGTCATCGGGGCCGGAGGTGCGGCACGGGCGATCATCGTGGCCCTTCTCGACCAGGGCGCGCACGAGATCAGGCTCACCAATCGGACACCCGACCGCGCGGCGCACCTGGCCCAGGAATTCGGCGCGGCGATCCGCGTGCACCCCTGGCAGGCGCGTTCGGACATGCTGTCGGGCTGCGACACGCTCGTGAACGCCGCGGCGCTTGGCATGACCGGCAAGCCGCCGCTCGAGCTTTCGCTGGATGCGCTGCCGCAGGATGCGATCGTCAATGACCTGGTCTACGCGCCGCTCGAAACCGCGCTTCTGGCGGCGGCGCGCGCCCGGGGCAATCCGGCGGTCGACGGGCTGGGGATGCTTCTGCATCAGGCGGTGCCCGGTTTCGAAGGCTGGTTCGGGTTGCGTCCAGCCGTGGATGCGGCGCTGCGCGATGCCGTGCTTGCGCCATGACCGTGGTTCTGGGCCTGACCGGATCGATCGGAATGGGCAAGTCCACGACCGCCGGGTTCTTTCGCGACGCCGGCGTTCCGGTCTGGGATGCCGATGCGACCGTGCATCGCCTCTACGGCGTGGGCGGCGAGGCGGTTGCACCGCTGGCAGAGCTGTGTCCGCAGGCGCACAAGGACGGCGCGATCGACCGGGCCGCGCTCAAGGACTGGATCGCGGCGGACCCGTCGGCGCTCAAGGCGATCGAGGCGGCCGTTCACCCCCTGGTCGCGGCGGACCGCACGGAGTTCGTCGCCCGCCACCGCCAGGCCGGAACGCCGCTGGTCGTGCTCGACATACCCCTGCTCTTCGAGACCGGCGCCGACGCGCTTTGCGATGCGACCCTGACCGTCACCGCGCCGCCCGAGGTTCAGCGCAAGCGCGTTCTTTCCCGGCCGGGCGTCTCCGAGGAAACCTTCGAGACTCTTCTTGCCAAGCAATTGCCCAACGACGAGAAACGGGCGCGCGCCACCCATGTGATCGAGACGACGGGACTGGGGCAGACCCGCGCCGCGGTCGAGGCGCTGATCGACGAGCTGACACGAGGATAGAGCATGCGCGAAATCGTCCTAGACACCGAGACGACCGGTTTCGAGCCGGCCGAAGGCCACCGGATCGTGGAGATCGGTGCGGTCGAGCTGTTCAACCACATGCCCACGGGGCGCACCTATCATCAATACATCAACCCCCAGCGCGACATGCCCACCGAAGCTTTCGAGGTTCACGGGCTGGCGGAAGACTTCCTGCGCGGGTTTCCCCCCTTCACCCAGATCGCGGATGCCTTCCTGACCTTCGTCGCCGATGCGCGGCTTGTGATCCACAACGCCGCGTTCGACATGAAATTCCTGAATGCGGAGCTGAAATGGGCGGGGCGACCGCTTCTCGCGGCCGACATCGCGATCGACACCCTGGCGATTGCCCGCCGGCGGTTTCCCGGCTCGCCGGCATCGCTCGACGCGCTGTGCCGGCGCTTCGGCGTGGACAATTCGGCCCGCGAAAAGCACGGCGCGCTGCTGGACAGCGAGATTCTTGCCGAGGTCTATCTGGAACTCATCGGCGGCCGGCAGCCCGATTTCGCACTGACGGTGACGACCGCGTCGGGCCCGATGCCTCAGGCCCAGGCCTGGCGCCCGCCGGCCCGACCGCGCGCCCTGCCGCCGCGTCTGACCGAGGCCGAACTGTCGGCCCATGCGGCCTTCGTCGAGGGCCTGGGCGACGGCGCCATCTGGCGCGCGCGTCAAGCCGGGTGAGGCACCATTGGAAAGACGCCTGCGATCGGTTGGCGTCGTGACCGG